>DAOVKX010000054.1 GCA_030631505.1 Candidatus Nanohaloarchaea archaeon | reverse complement strand
CATATCTTCAGCTATTTTTATAACTTTAAGGGCATTCGTGACTGCCGGGAGATCCGGAGTTGTCACAATTAAAACTTTGTCGCATGAATCCATAATAGATAAAACTGAATTATCTATCCCTGGAGGGAAATCAACCAAAGTACAGCTATTGATGTTCTTAACAATATCTTTTAGGTTTGAAATATTTATATTAAACGACTCCACATCTATAGAAGAAGGTACAACTCTCAATCCAGTTGGATGAATATACATACATTGATGAATCTCAGCTTCTTTTTTTAGAACATCCTGAAGAGTTATAGGAAATGAATAAAAACCCAGCTGAAGCCCCATATTAGATGCATTTATGTCTGAATCAAGAATAACCACATTTTCTCCAAACTGATGGAGTGCCATGCCTAGGTTAATTGTAAATACGGTCTTTCCCACACCCCCTTTTCCAGAGATTATACCTATTGTATCCTTACTGATTAGAACCCCCCAACACATAACTAGTTGTTCTGCATATAAATATTTTTTTAAAAATAACGGGAATAAAGATATCTCTGATTATATTCTGATTTATCGTATAAAGAAAGAAAGAAAATGATTTAAGGGAAGTAAAAACTAAAACTCCCGAAAAATTCCATACCTTCTTAGCTGTCAGGTTAAGCTGATTCTACACTTTCTGCATAAACTGTAAGAGTTCCTGTGCTTACTGTGCCTTTAGGAATGCCATAAGGTACATGTATTCTGACATCTGCTACTGTTGAGTTCCTTGGTGTTATGTTGTATGATGTGTAAAAGTCAACATTTGTGCAGATATTTGTGGCTCCAGGTGCATCCATATTCCATTTGTACAGCATCACTCTGTCGCATGCATGATATACTGCCACGCAATATCCATCCAGTGCGCCACCTGTTACATTGCCGACACCCCAGCTAGTACTGTCAACTGCATTCATTAGACCTACAGTAGTATACCCGCTTGCTCCTGTGAAATCTATTGTACCTGTACTGCTGTCACTATGTGCATTATCACCTATCAGTATCTCCTGTCCGCTTTCATTGCAGTTCGTTGATGCATCCACTACCCAGAAGTATTCACTGCTTGCGTTCTTGAACCTTCCGTAATGAGGGTTTGTAAATGTTGATGGGGCAGATATATACACCAGGCTTCTCGATTCATTGAAATCCAACCTGTTTACAAAGTAATAGGCATCATTGTTCTCCTTTGATATTGTTATGAAGTTTGCTGCATCGTACGCTGCGGGATTTCCTGCAAAGTACGGGCTGTCGTCAGGGAATGATGTGTTGAACCAGATGTTTGTGATGTTTGTTGAGCCAATGTTTTCTACCTGTATTGAACTTAAGTTTGAAGGGTTCCCATCTGTAGTAAAGTTATATCCCACAGAACCGGGCGCCATTCCCAGATATGTTAAGTTGGAGGGAGTTATGTCCACCATGGTTCGCGTCGCTATTGTAACATAGATGTCTGCACTATCTGTTGTATTTATAGCGTTTGCGTGTTTTACTGGCACAGTGCTTAATATAGCTACAGTCAATGCTAATATGCTAAATAAACATAGTAGTATTTTTTCATTTTTCATTTTTAATCAACCGTCAATAGTTAGTTAAATAAGGGGGAAATAAAGGGTATAAACAATTAATAGAGAACCCCCTATATATACTTTTCGGTTTTTGCGGATTTGCACATAAAACAGAATCTGCACAAAAAATGGGCTATTTTGCATAGTTATTGAATAATATGTTTAGCCGTAACTATTCAAATGTATTATATCAAAAAATAATTCATTAAATTCTTTTAAAGTATGTTCTGTGACATTATCTCTGATTTTGAACATATATCCATCCTTTATAAGTATTCAGAATTGACTTCAATAACTGTGCAGCTTATTATTCTGCATAAAATGCAGGGATTTTTTGTACAAATGTGGTTATTTATGTACGATTTGTTATGTTATTCATAAGCGTCCTATCATCAGTTCATAGTTAAATAATCCTTCTTTCTTTTCTGCATTGATGATATTTATAATCGGTTTAGAAAAGAAATGTAGATATTCATTAGAAAAGAATCAGCGAACTAACAAATGCCTGGTTGCTAGGTTTCAAAGCAGGGAATATGAACTATATAAAAACTCATAGAGCTTAGATTATTTAACTCCACATTAATGTTTATATTCAGGATATAAAGTGTGAACACAGTCAGGGATATCATAAAAAATACGATTTTAAACAATAACCCTTTACAAAAATAGTTTCCATTGCGCTTGTGATGTAGAATCAATCAAAAAACACCTATAAAGCTTAAAGATATTACCTTTCCTCTCTCCTGAAAAATCAAGAGATTCTTGAATTCCGGAATCGTAAAAAATACATAGCATTTCTGCAGGAAAACCATAGAGTTCTTGTTGAATTACATTAAATCAATTTCCGGTTCGCAAAACATATCAAACAAAGAAAAAATGAAAATAGCAATCTACATGTTTAATCCCTTTTTATGTCAACACACACGTCTGTTACGCATTTGCAGGTCACATTCATGCATTTTTCCTTCCATAACTGCTGGATGTTATTCAATGCGCAAAACTCACTCGGCTGGATAGGCACATTCTCATTTATATTTATACAGCCGCAGCCGCAGGAAGTAGACCAGAACTTGCAGTCCTCATCTTCTGAGCATAGAGAACCTACCGGAGCAGGCACAACCTGGATACATTTGCATACACCCTCAACACATATACCCATAGATACATTAGAACAACTAAGGCAATCTGAATTAATAATGCATATATCATTCCCCACTTCTGAAAAATTATTAAAGGAAAGAAAAAATAATAAGATTAAACCAACTAACACAGGAAGTAAAACTCTCATGAAACGTAGTTGGATTTATGAGTATTTAAAAATTAATTAGTTTATTCATCACTGGCGAATACAGTTAAAGTTCCTGAGTTTACAGCGCCATAATAAACCCCGTATGGAATATGCACGTTAATGTCCCCTATTGCTGATGCTCCGGGAGCTATTGGCGTTGATGAAAAGAATTCCTTTGCATCGCAGGCAGGCATATCATAATTGTATTTGTAGAAGACTGTAACATTGCAGTATTCATTTATCGCTATGCAATAATTCTGATTCAGTCCTTTCCATGCTGTATTATTGCCGACACCCCACCATCCTGAAAATGGTCCTGTAGTTTGTTCTGTTGTCGTAAGTGATATCGTCGTATACTCTGAAGCAGTAGTAAAGTCAATTGAACCTGTGCCTGACTGGTTGTGCGGTTTGTTGCCAAGCCTGAAAGCAGTTGCACCTGATGAACAGTTCGTGCCAACTCCAGGATTCGCAACCCAAAAATACTCACTGCTTGCATTCCTGAACCGGCCGTAAAAATCATATCCTGATTCTCTCAGAAGATATACTATTTCACTGTCATTGTAATCAACTCGGTTTACAAAATAATAATGGTCGTCGTCATTTTTTGATATTACAACAAAATTTCCTGCATCGTAAAGCGTTGCGTTCGCTGTCCCGAAAGGTTTTGAAGTAGGGTATGACGTATTAAACCATATATTCGTTATATTTTTGGAGCCGATATTTTCTATCTGTATTGAAGTATAATTATTTGCCTCATTCGTTGAGTTCCCTATACCTCCAGGACGAACGTTTGTCCAAGATAGTGAACTTGGATTTATATCCACCATTGTTTGTTCAAGGACTGTAACAGCAATTGTAACAGTATCTGTTGTATTTGTTGCAGATACAGGTTGCGGTGTTCCGCTGATAAAACCAAGGAGTAATATAGTTATAATACTTCCACTAAACAAAAACCCACTAAGGGGAAATACCTTATTCATTTTTCTTGCCCTAATATTTTAATACACAATAATAGATAATAAACTTTAAGGTTATCTCAGTATATATAATTTTCGGTTATTTTCCCCTCAAACCTGCAAAACATCACCATTTAATCTTTAACAGACAGTCAACATATAAATATTATCTGAACAATATTTAGTTCTATGGAATTCAGCAGAGCATTCATAGCATTTTTACTTATTCTCATTATATCTAGAGGAAAAACAGCAGATGCGTTATCTATAGGAACCGCGCCAGGAGTTCTGGATCTGGGTGAAGTTAAGCCAGGTTCTGACAAACTGGTTGAATTTTACCTTACAACCAACTCAAAAAGTGATTTACTAATAGGTATGGGTTATATTAATGTCCACGGAACAATTTTTGATAAAAACCATACGGGCACATACACTTTTCTTCCACCTGAAGCTTCAGAAGAAGATATAAGCAACTGGCTTTCATTTCCGCAAAAAAAGGTTCTTGTCTCGCCATCACGCTCTTTTGTAGTCAACCTGCAGGACGGCGGTGTTGCAAGAGTGAATAAAAAAATCACCGCAGTATTGCATGTGCCAAAAGACGCAGATCCCGGGTACCACGCAGGAGCAATCAATCTATTTCCTGAAGTGCCTGACGGCACAGGGATGGGCTTGATGACTATGGGGATAACTCGGATGGTTTTTGTTTTTGATGTCGAGGGTGAAGCAAAAAGAGAAGGAAAAGTAGTGACTATAGAAGCTGAAAGATCAGATAAAAACAAGGCAAGGTTTGATATTCTCTTCCAGAATACAGGCACATCAACAGTAATGGCTTATGCAGAAAACGTAAAAATTTACAATGAGTTTGGCAACCTGACCACCACCCTGCGTTCAGGACAGGCGCTTGTCAAACCACAGCAGACAGCAATCCTGTCCGCGTACTGGAACTCGCGGGAACCAATCAAAAGCGGTTCATATAGAGTGGAAACAGCTGTTGATTACAAAACAGGAATGGCAATAGGAGAAGCTGTTGTAAATATCCCGGACACAATAACAGCCCCCATACTTGAGAGAAGTGAAAAAGGATGCAAAATGCCATGGACAATAATAATATTAATACTTTTAATAGCACTATTAGTTTACTGGAAAAAGCCAACAGAGATATGGAGCATCATTATTGGCTTGCTTGTTTTGATAGACGCAATCATATTATATACCAGTGCAAAAACCTGCGGTTTCTCACTTAACCCCATTCACATGATTCCCTCTTGGTTGCTCATAATAATAATCTCTTTGGTCGGTCTTTACGTTTACTGGAGGTCTTAAATATGAAGCTCAAAAAAATTATAATATATACATTTGCAATATTGGCAGTTATAATTGCCTTGGTTTTATGCTCTGATTTCAGGATTGAAAAGCCGCAGGAACTGGTAAAAGAACTCTCATTCACTGCTTATGAAGGCTACCTGTTAAACACAGAAATAACAAGATACCCTGTAAAAGCAGAAGTTTTTAATCAGAACAACAGCAAAATAAATATAGGTATTGCTGGCCAGCGCAATGAATTGCACTTCGGGCGTCTCCCGGTCACAGCAGTATCAAGAAAGACAATAGAGTTTGAAAACAAAAAGAATTCCTACTCAAAAATTTATATAAAAACCTATGGCGATACTGCTGATAGTATGAAAGCAGGGAAAAATACATTTATCATAGAACCGGAGACCAAAAGGACTATACAGATTGCTTTTAATGCATCAAAAACAGGTAATCACTCAGGAGAATTAGACATCATCGCAAAAATACCAAAATACAGAAGTATTAATTACATCTTCTCCCTGATGAGGTAAGATAAAATGAAAAAAATAATAATTTATGCCTTGTTTCTTGCTTCTCTTGTTTCAATGACTTCAGCGCTTGTAGTTTATGTTAATATAGATGAAGTTCTCAAAGGAAATCTTGACTATACAAAAATCCCGCAGACAGTAAAAGATACGCCTCTGAAAATTCTTATTAACTGGAATAATATAGGTTCTGTTGGCTGCAGCGTACAGGCACGGACTGATATATATCAGGGAATCAACCTAATATATAGTGCATGGAGTAAAGAAAAAGAAATGGAACCTGGCAGTCACAACAGTTTTGAAATGTACTGGTATCCTAAAGACAAAATCGGTGAATTCACAGCCAAGACCCGGGTTTATTACTGCAACGAAATACATAAAGAAAAGTCAGTTGATTTTGAAGTTTTAAAACCGGCAGAAAACTACACAGAAAACGCAGCAGAAATTCTGAAGTTTAAAATTAATTCTTACAGGGACTACATTGACATAAAAATAAAATCAAATAAGAACCTCAAAAACATACTTATAATACCTGAAGAATATCCCCGGGGATGGACAGTTGAACCAGGAGAAATAAGAGAAATAAGAGAAGGTGAAGTCATTTCAGTGCGTCTGAATTATGAAGCTTCTATCTGGAAAGAAACCCCAATAACCTTGGGCTTCATAACTGAAGATGGAAAATACTACACAAAAACAATCCTGGAAGTCTCTGAAAAGCCATCAGTTATAAACAGAATATTATTCATGATTTTTTTCTAAAAAATGATTTAAGGGGAATAAAAACTAAAACTCCCGAAAAATTCCTTGCCCGTTAATTAATACTCTTTGGTTTAAGCTGATTCCATACTTTCTGCATAAACTGTAAGTGTGCCTTTGCTGACTGTGCCTTTTGGAATGCCATAAGGTACATGTATTCTGACATCTGCTACTGTTGAGTTTCTTGGAGTTATGTTATACGCTGCATAAAAGTCAACATTTGTGCAAATGTTTGTGGCTCCGGGTGCATCCATGTTCCACTTGTACCATATTACCCTGTCGCATGCATGATATACAGCTACACAATAACCATTCAGTGCGCCGCCTGTTACATTGCCGACACCCCATTCAGTACTGTCAACTGCATTCATTAGCCCTACTGTAGTGTACCCGCTTGCTCCGCTGAAATCTATTGTACCTGTATTGCTGGAATTATGTGCATTATTACCTATCAGTATCTCCTGTCCGCTTTCATTGCATGCTGTTGATGCATCCACCATCCAGAAGTATTCACTGCTTGCGTTCTTGAACCTTCCGTAATGAGGGTTTGTAAATGTTGATGGAGCAGATATATACACCAGGCTTCTCGATTCATTGAAATCCAACCTGTTTACAAAGTAATAGGCATCATTGTTCTCCTTTGATATTGTTATGAAGTTTGCT
>DAOVKX010000007.1 GCA_030631505.1 Candidatus Nanohaloarchaea archaeon | reverse complement strand
AGCTTCGCTCTCAACTTAGGCAACTCTTTTTTAATTTCAATCGGCTTTTGCTTCTTTGATTTTAAACGTTTCTTATAAACTACAAAACCCATTGCCAAAATTACTGTCAGGACAAATATGAAGATTATTTCTCTCGATAAACCAACTGTAGTTTCTTGCTCTTCAAAAATCTCTTCAGTCTTATTTCCCGTGCTCTCTGGAAGTTCTGTAACAATTTCACCTTTTTCCTCTGCAACGGGTTTCTTTGGCTCTTCTGTATTTTTCCTGCCGCTTATTGCAAAAACAGAAAAACCCGGAGTGTCAGCTTTGTAATAAGCATATTTTGAATCTTCTTTCAAATACTTAGTTGGCAGGTTTTCCCATGCATCATTAACATATCTATTTAGTGCAACAGTTGATTTGTTAATGTTGTTTCTTATAATCCATGACTTGTTTACTTTAAAGCTTATGTTAGCCACTGCGATTTTATTTTCAAGATTCTCTGTGTCAATTTGCAAATATTGATAAACTTGGCTAATTGGTTCCTTAATTATAATCAGGGGCTTATCCTGCAATGCCTCGATTACAACCTTTACATTCCTAACCGCAGTTCCTGCCTCCACATTAATTTCAGTGAAACTCATGCCTTCTTTGTTGACGCTCATCTCCAAAACATCTCCGACCGTTGCTTCATCAAACACATATATCGCCTTTATTTTAGCAGTGCTCGCTGTGGAAAAGCTTCCGCCGCCTCCGCCGGAAGTTGTGGTAATGGTTTCCTCTGAAGGAATCGCAACACTGATTACAGCATCAAAATCTGATTCATTAATATTGCTGTAATTATCCGCACACCTTATATAATAGTGGTAAGTCCCTGAACTCATTCCTGATGCAGTTATATGATGAAATATGCCATCAGAACCTGTAAGATTATAAGTCATGTTTGTATAATTAACCCCTGAAGTTGTTGAATACCTGCATGTTGCATTTTCATTAGTTGTTATGTTTAACACAGTTGATGAACTCGCTATTGTTGCATTTGGAGTGTATGACAATATCCCCGGTCCTCTTGTGTCATTCACAGTTATGTTATAAAACAGAGTTTCATTATAATTTCCTGCAGTGTCATTCATTATTATCCTGTAAGTTATATTGCCGACAGAATCAGGAATCCAGCTGTAATTGTATAAATAGTCATTTGTGTTGTTCATAGTATGATTCACATCGCCCATATCAATCAACACAGCATCAACAGAAGTTTGCCCATCAGAAACATTGATTGCGATATGTGTTAAAACTCCCGCTTCCGCGGGCTCAGAACTTTCTGTTAAGCCGGTGTAATTCGGCGGATTGTTGTCTCCAGCTAAAGTAAAATATCTTGTTGTCGAATTCATAATGCCCGCAGAATTATTTGCATAAACCGTTATGTTGTGCGCCCCATAACTTAATTCGCTTAAATTAACAATATAGTCGCTTACAGCCCCGATAGTGACATTCGTTCCATTGGAATCAATCTCATACGCAGACCAGTTCACAACTTCTCCAAAACTCACATTAAATTCCGGCGTATTATCCCCGTAAATTGTTGTATTCTCCGGCTTATGAATTGTAATCGCTGGCGGTGTTGCATCAACGGTAAAATAAATTATCGTAACATTTGTATTTCCATAAGAATCGTTTGCATAAATTGCAATATTATTCAGCCCTTCAGACGCGCTAAATGTGGTATTGAAATTCAGGGTTCCGTTCACTGTAACATTTGCGCTTCCATTCAAAGAGTAACCTGTCCAGTTTGGCTGTTCTGAAGTTGTGTAATTCAGATTAAGCAAAGTTGCCCCGTAAGTTTTATTTTCTGGTGAAGTTATCGTAACGCAGGGCGCAGTTGTATCAACATAAAAATAAACTGTAAGTGAGTTATTCATATTCCCGGCAGTATCATTTGCATAAAGAGTGATATTATTCTGACCATCAGAAACAGTTATTGTTGCGTTCCCATTTAAAGTCACGTTTGCGGTTCCATTCAAAGAATATCCGACCCAGTCTGTTTCTTCATTCACAGTATAATTCAAACCAATTATTTGTGTAGTGTATGTTGCATTAAGTGGTGATGTGATATTCATAACTGGTGCAGTAATGTCTATCGTAAAATAAAGAACTTCAGAAGAACCCATATTCCCATAAGTATCATTGCAGTAAAACGTAATATTATATTGCTCTTCTGTCAAATTTGATAAATTAGCATAAAAATGGGTTATGCTGTCATTATTCATCGTTACGTTATTAGTTCCATTTAACGAATAACCGCACCAGCTTGTGTTTTCATTTATAGTCGCATTGCCCCAAACCCAGTTTTTATTATAACTTTTATTCAGTGGAGAGTCTATTGTTAAGAAAGGTCGTGTCATAAATGCAAACGCTGAATGAACATCTATTCTTGAAAAAATTAAATTTGAGCCGCCTGAATCATTTATTCTAACTCCTGTCCTGTTTAAATGACTCTCAATTTCTGTAGGTGTCAAAATTCCTCCATCCATTTCATGTTTTGTCTGCACAAGCAATGCAACAGCACCGGCAACATGAGGGGTTGCCATAGAAGTGCCGCTAAGGGATGCAGTGGTGTTCGTAGGGTATGTGGATGTTATTGTAACTCCTGGCGCCAGAAGGTCTGTTATGTTGTTTCTGTTGTAAATCAATATATCTGAATCAGTAACAGCGCCAACTGCAGTTGAATTTTGAATGCACGCAGGAGAAGCAATATGTGTTATATTTCCATCATTGCCCGCAGCCACAGTAACTGTTATGTTATTTGCTATCGCTGTATTTATCAAATCTGCTGTTGAGGAATAATCCGAATCACAATAATCAGCGTACAAAGTTTCTGTGCCAAGACTCATCGTAATAACAGAGATGTTGTATTTTGTGGCATTGCTTATACACCAGTCAATCCCTGCATTCATGTCTTCTTCGCTTCCGCTCCCCGAACTGTCCAAAACTTTCATAGCGATTAATTTTGCACTTGGCGCCACACCCTTGACAGTCCCGTTCGCAGCAGCAATTCCTGCAACGTGCGTTCCATGCCCATGGTCATCCATAGGATCTTCGTCATTATTCACAAAATCATAACCATCAAGAACCCTGCAGTTAACACCCATGCATCCTCCTAAATCAGGATGAGTGTATTGTATCCCTGTATCAATCACGCAAACTGTAACATCACTTCCTGTTACGTTTATATCACTAATTTGTTTAGACCAAACATCATCTGCATTTATTTGCGGAACGCTTGAACTCAGAAACGCATGGAAGGTCCTGCCAATTTCAACATTTTTTACATTCGGGTTGCTCTGCAGTTTTTTTAACTTCGATTTTGGAACTTTGGCGGAAATTGCGTTTATATTCTCATATCTATACTTAACAGTGCCGCCCGCAAACATAATTTCAGAAGAAAGAGAATCTTTCACATGAATTTTTACACTTTTCAATCCGAATAAAACCGGTTTATCAACTGTTTTATTCTCATAAGAAATAATAACGGGAACTGTTTCCTCATTAGAACCTGCCATGTTCTGAACAGAAATGAAAAACGCCAAAACCAATACACTTACCAATAATTTTCTCATTATTAATTATTGTGTTTCATGATTTATGTTTTTTATGAATAAACACAATTAGCGTCCCTGACGTGATTCGAACACGCAACCTACAGCTTAGGAGGCTGTCGCTCTATCCAATTGAGCTACAGGGACATATGTACAACTAATATAATAATAAAATAAGAAGAACAAATTATTTAATCTTAAGTTTTGTTATTCTATTGGCATGTTTTCCCTTCTTCTTGTATGTATAAACACCTATAACTAAAGCCAAAGCCAATAAGCCAAGCACAACAACAGGGCCAGCATATTTTTTACCGACAATTTTGGCAATCTGCTCTTTTACTTCCTCATAAGTCTCTTCTATTATGCCATCCTCCTTTTCTTCTATTGGAGTAATAGCTTCTCCTGTAGGTGCTTCTATCTTGACTGTTCCAGTTATCGCAAACGTAGAGAATCCGGGACTTTCTGCCTCATAATAAGTATAGTTTGCATCAGACGACATTTTCGTTGTTTTTAATTCATTCCAGTTATCATCAGAATATCTTTTCAGCACCACGCCGGATGCATCTATATTGTTTTCAGCTATCCAGGTCTTCCCGACCTTGAACTTAATTATCGCTTTGATTATATTGCTGTCATTCAGGTTCTTCGGTGTAACCCGTATATATTGATACACAGTACCGCTTGGATTCTGAACTATTGTTGATGGTTTTTCTGAAAGTTTAGCGACTGTAAGTTTAGCATTGCTCACTGCTTCTTTAATGTCTATCTGTATCTCTGTGAAACTTATTAACAGTTTATCAATTGTCATAAGTGCGTCCATACCTTCAACCACTTCAATCAGGTTCCACGAATGTGTAATGCTGGTCGCTGATGCGGCTCCGCCGCCTCCGCCGCCACCTCCGGAAGTTGTGGTTGTGCTGCCGTCATCCCCACCACTGCAGGTTGGACAGGTAAATGATAAAGAACTTGTTTTTACATCCCCACCACTAACAGTAACAGTAACGGTTTTGGTTCCGGATATTCCCGAACCAGGAGATATATACCATGTTGCTGAAGACGACCCGCCCTCAGGTATCGTGCCAAGCGACTGGGTGGCAGAGCCCCTTGTCAGACTAAAACTGCCATAATCCAGGGTTGCAGTTGTGGCTGCTGCGCCGCCATTGTTCGTTACGCTCAAACTTAAAGTAATCGTGCCTAAACCAGGAGCATAAGTAGTTGCAGAAGGCGTAAAAGTTAAAACATAAGTTGTAGGATTGGATATAACAACATTCGGGGAATTTGCATCAGCAGCATCATTACCTACCATCGCTGTCGCAGACATTGATCTGGTACCGCCCTTCATAGCAGTTATCATCCATGTAGATGTGCATGTAGTGCCACTGAAAGTGCATGTTTTTGACAAAGAATCTGATGTTGAGAAATATTCTGAATCTATTGTCAATGTAACAGTGCCACTGCCTGAACCCGAACCTGACGAGTTCGTAACCTGGACTGATGCCGCAAAAGTATCACCAACATTTGCAGACGTTGCAGGGTCAACAAACGCAGCGCTATAACCCGCATAAACAGCAACAGGCATAACCAAAAGCGCTGACAAAACAATCAAGAGTATTCTTTTTATCATAATATATCACCTAATACGTTGACTCCTCAGACGTCATCTCATCAGGACCAAACCCGCCCATCATGTTCATAGTCCCTATAAACGCAGACCTTGTTGCAGTTTCGCATATAGACGTATCTGTACTATCGCAAACCTTTATCATAAACATATATCCCCCTTCTTCATCAGTTGAGAAGCTTCCTAAGTTCAGTACACCCAAACCATTTGTTATCACAGCAGTATCATTAGGCGGCGTAATTGGAGTGAACTGTTTCATATCCATAACCTGCGATACGCTTGCTGTCCCGTCAAAGCTGGTTCCATCAAGATTCATAGCCCGGATAGTAAATGATACAGTCTCACCAACATCAAACATTTCCTTCATGTTTTGTGTGATTAATGTACCATTGGTTGCATTGCTTGTATTTATACTGGAAAACGACACAGGCCAGTTTTCCTTTCCTATCTGGAACCACTTTTCTTTGAATGTGCTCTCTTGTTGGCTCCAATCAAGGAATGTATCTCCAGTCTCATTTGGATGGCCGCTTACATTGGCCTTTGCACTTAATCCATATAAATCAAATCCTATCTCTCTTCCGCCCTGTCCATCACCAATCCATGTACTTATATCCAGCATATCCAGATCATCATCATACATTCCTCCCGAAGGCGACTTTATGCCATTGCATTCTGTATCATAAATCATTACATAATAAGTCTCGTTTTCACTCGCCCCGGTTTCGCCTCTCTCATCGCCCATCATAGGGTCAAACCACATCTCGCTGTCAAGGTCTTTGCCTATTTCCGCCTCAGAGAAATTGCCGAACCAGAAGTCATCTGTATTGTCGCATACCCATGGCAATGGGTACGGGACATTTGAATAATTAGTTGCGTATGCATAATCATCCCATAATTTGCCACCGAACACAGTCAGGTTAAGTTCTGGTATCCAGTCACCAAAGTAATATGTTTTGACAAAAGAGCCATTAGTGCCATTTATAAGCGCTATAGTATCAGCATATGTATTATCCCAGCCCCACATAGACGCCTGGTAATTCTCACCATTGTTAATCGTCGAATTATCAAATATAACAAGTTCATATTGGTCGCCTGTAATTGGACTGGTAGCCGTACTATTGGCTATCTTCACAATCTTCCAGTCACCGCCAAGAGACAGGTTCCAGGATGAAGGAGTACCTAACACAAGAGTATTTTGCTGCCATGTAAATGTAACCTCTCCCGTGTCCAGATCACTATCACAAGTCACATTGTTCACTAATATTTCATCGCCCCCGGGCCATACATAAAAACCATAGGAATCATTGCTGAAACCCTGGTCCCAGCCCCAGTTCCATTCGGTTTCTGTCCTTTTAATCTGTGCCTGTCCCGCACCGCAATTTACGTTCATTAGATAATATGTACTCCCGCCAATAGTTGCAGTTCTTGAAGTTTCGGAACTGTCATCAGTTGAACAGGAAGTACAACTTAATGTGGTAAGATTATTACCAGCAACCATTATGTCATTAATTCCCAAGAATTGTGTATGGTCGCTTTTTTGCATTTTAATGTTGCTTCCGACAGCATATGGCTGTTCTCCATTAAACTCACAATCCTCATTGACATCAACGTAAACCGTAGTATTACTGCTTGTTTGGTTTATCATCAGGTTGCTATACATCCAATCCGAAGGTCTTAAAAGAACAGAATCCCCATTACCGCACCATGCTCTTTCTAATGATAATGTTCTCCCTGTCGGCGCTTCAAACATCCTGATTTTATTTAATGTGCCAAGACCTTCATTCATTCTCTTCAGGCCGGAAATACTGCCAAACACTCCCGGCTCAACCCTTAAATCAAAATTGGCGACTTTTATCTTTGGCCAGTCCCACGGCATGCCTACAGAACTTCCTGTAAGGCCTCCGGAAACAACATGAACTTTGACAGCGTATGTGCCCGCTGAAGTTCCTGTAAACTGATTGCTGAACCATGACGTATTTAATTGTATAACTGCTATGCCATTTGAATCTGTCGTGGCATTGCCAAATTCATCTAATGCTGCAGTTGTTGGCGGGCCGCCATCTACAACAGTTACTTCCCTGACACTGACATCTGCATTTGCAAGAACATTGCCGTCAGCATCCTTGATTAACACAGGAACAGAGACATTTACACCTTGTTTGAAAGTGCCTAAATCATAACCGCCCCAACCTTCTCTGTTAGTTGTAAACTTGACCTCTATATATGTATTGCCTGTATCTGTTCCTCCGCTCCCTCCTGACTGTATGTATGAAGCGCCAACATAATACGACTGGTTGCCAGTTTTGGTGAAATTTGTAGCATTAGTCTGGTCTGGATAAATATGCGTAGCAGGGAATCTTGTAAAGTCACTGGTATTGCTTGTATATACTTTATTCAGTCCGCCGCCAACCTTCTCATGCACAGTAAGGTAATAGCTGTCTTGACAGTCACCATCACCATTTAAGTCTATCCCCTGCCATTCATCATCAGACAATGACTCCCAGCCAGGGTTCTGTGTATGGCTTAGATAATAAGTGCCGGTTGTATCGCTTACATTTATTTTACAAAATGCACTGGCACATCCTGTAGCTTCAATAGACTGGTCATTCGAATCTTTCGGGTCATAATCCCATTTCCCGTTGCCTGTTGAATCATAGCCAACAGCATTTGTTGTCTCCAGCTCCACAGTAGTGCTTATGTTTATTATTTTGTAAGTTATACTATCCCATGAGAAGCTATCTCCAACAGCGTAACCTATCAGATTCCCTGACTCGTTTGAGAAGTTAAGGTTCTTGGAATCCGGCTCACCGGATACATCAGTAACATTCAGATAAATTCTCCTTACGCTCTCATCGGTTGCATTTAAATCTATTAAAACAGCTGGAATTGCCTGCCCGGACGGGTCTTCTGTCATGAAATAGCTCTTCATAGCTCGGCATTCGCTGACATTATTGGATGCGTTTTTATTCGTATTAAGTGATGCCACCTGCGTGCTTGAACAACTGGTCCAGCTGCTATTGGTAATAATGCTTGTCCTGTTCCTGTAAGGATATGCAGTATCAACCCTTACCCTCTTTAGTTCAGGGGTTCTAATATCAAATGTTCTGACAGTAAACATATACCATTCTGTTGACTCATCACCGCTTGAGTCATTAGCCACGATAGTCATATGGTAAGTCCCGACATCAAAGTTATTTGTGCTTATGGTCAGATTGCAGGTATTGTTAACATCACCATCGCTATATTCGCGGGTAGTGCAGGTCCAGTTCTGGACTATATTCTTGGAAGAGCCGGTTTCTTTTCTCATAAATGGTCCCATCATACCTTCCTTCTCAACTGATGAAGCCCAGACTGCAGTTATGTTATGTGTGCCGTTAATTGGCACCGGCCATTGAGACCAGTCATAGCTGGTTCCCGCAGTCACATTTATAACCATAACCGAGTTCGGCGCATAAGTAGGATTCCATGAATCCTGTTTTGTTGGGTCATATGCAGATATAACAAATGCCTTTGACTGGAACCATGCTCTCGCCCTTTGTGTGCTTCCATCAGGCGCAGTTGCCTTAAGCACAGCTTCATATTCACCGGACTTACCCATAACAGCCCCGGGTATTATTATAGTGGCGTGGCCATCGCTATCTGCTGTTGCGTTCGTACCCGACTCGCCAGTGAATAATGAAGAGTCCACCTCCACATTGACCCAGTTTGGCCAGGAACCATGATAAAGCACCTTTTCCAAAGTTATATCTGCCCCTTCCATAGCAGTCCAGTTGGAGTACTCTACATTCGCTGTAACACTGACATTTTGCCCTGTTTGAACCTGCCAGCTGTCTGTCCATGTATAGAACATGAAATTCTTCACTTCAAACCATGCATAACCATAATCAGTAATAGTTCCGTCAGAACTTGTTATCTTGATTCTTATATTATACTCGCCTGTATCCCAGCTGGTGCTTGAGTCGGAGTAATTTAATGTAAGCGTCGCATGTCCAAACGAATCTGTTGTGGCTGAAGATACCTAGAAGCCGACCTTTTTCCATGTAAATGCATCTCTCACTTCATCAACAGTTACAACAATATTTTGTAAGCTTGAAGAGCCGCTCGTTGTGTCTGATGAACTTTTTGAAGCGCCAAAAGAAGCAAAAGCAGAATCATCATAAACTTCAACGCTCAGGTTCACTACATCAGTGGAACTAAAGAACCACCTGCCACCACTTGATTGAGGCCATGCAAAAACATGATATTTCTTCTCCATGAACCAGCCAGTGCCTGTTGTTTCCACCCATTTAAGTTCTCCGTTCCTGTCATAAGTGATATTAACCTTAAATTTGACTCTGTGATGCCCCATATGGCTGTCATTGACAATAAATGATAAAGCGGCATAAGTCCCGCCGCCATCGCCAACAGAAACGGAATTTGAGAAAGTCTCATTAATCATATCTCCTGTAACAATAGTGCCGTCCTCAGACTCAACCTCAACAATGCTTGCAGAAGTTATATTTGTCCTGTCTATCTGCTCACCGGTCACACCATCAAAAGCATCAATACCTAAATAAACTCGGTCTCCCGGAGAAACATACCACTGGAATGCATCAAACGAAGACATCGGGTGAGCAGTAACAAAAACTTCACTTAGGTCCACAGACGAGTATGCCTGTTCAGATTCATTGTCTACTGTCACATTGACTATAGTTGTGTAAGTGCCCTGGTCTACAGGTGTTGTAAAGTTGACAACGCAGGCAGTTTCTCCATATGTCCTTTTCATGTCCTCCTGCACAAACGCCGGAACTGTTTCTCCCTGCGACGCTTTAGCATCAAAAAATGCAGTTAAATTCATTGAACTGTAATTCTCAAGTTGATTCACATTATTAGTGTCATAAACTCCTGTTAAATTTATGTAAGTCTCATTGCAATTATTAGTAACATTGCTTAAGTTTAATGAACTCCCGTCTGTCATGTTGCGACCGGACACTATAACAACCGCAGGTGAATTTGGAGCAAAGCCATCACCGTCTCCTTTTTTCTCAGAGAAAACAACAGCATTTGGCTTGAATACCTTTACTTCAAAACTAACAGAAGTTTTTTGCGTATCTCCGCTATGTATTGCCATGATATTGTATTTATCAGTACCATTAGTGGACGCTGTAATTTGCCTGTAATAATAAGCATTCACAGAATCATAAGCCAGAGTGTAATTAACCCCTTCTTTTTGTGCTACTACTGTTGCAGTAGTTATAGAAGCTCCGGTATCAGAGTTTAAAAGTGAAACAGTAATATTGAGCGTCGCCAATGATGCCACTACACTGACATCTTCGCCGTTCTCATCCAGTACCTTCGCAGTCATATCAAATTTATCAACCTTGAACGTATCAATAATCTGCCTGTCTGCATATATAGTGTACTGTCCTGAAGCGTCAGGCACAGTAAAGTTCCACTGGGTCTCATTGACTGTTTCATTTGACACTAACCGGCCATCCTGATTATAAATCTCAAAAGTCATATTCCCGTCAACTTCGCTTAAATTTAACGGTGTGCTGTTTTCATCAAGAGGCCTTGCAGTCACCTGCCTTGATTCCCCGCCAGTAAACTCATGGCTTGAAGATTCTATTATCGAAACCTGCGTACCCTGAGGATCTATGTATGTCACCTTGTACTCCGTGCCATTTACCGAGAACTCAGAACCCTCCTCAAGGTATTTTGCCTCCTGGAAATTGTCATTGTCTTCATTGGAATTTGAAAAATTGAAGTTCTGGTCATTGTCTATGAATAATCTTGAGAATGAGTAGTTTCCTGCATGATTGCTCGCGTTTTCAATAAGTACCTGGAAAACCGTGCCATTAACATCTATTGTTCCATTGCGAAGTGGTGTTGAGTTCCACGTCGGTATATAGTCATTATCCCATCCGCCAAAATCTGACGACATATTGACATTATAGGTAGCTACACCCAAACCTCCTTTGGCATCAGACATATTAGTGACCTCAAACTCGACATTTGGGGAAGTGTAAAGGGATCCATCATCAGTAGTATGAGTTATGTTCACAGCGTATGTGCCGGTCTGGTTGAATTTTATGCTTCTTTCAAACTCACCAAGAGAATCAGCTGTTGTATTAAAATAACGTCCATCAGAAAACCATAAAGTAAAATTAACATCCGGCTTTATCCCGCTTGTGTTGAAAGCTGCTCCGGAAATAGTAATATTATTATCAATAACAGTATAATGCGCATCTTTATTAACTCTCAGGGTTACATCTTCTGCAAATACCAAAGAAGAAAAACAAGATAAAAACATAAAAATAACAGTAAATGAAATCAACTGCTCTCTGTTTAAACCAACAATAAAATGGTTCATTTTCTTCTCCAATTTGTTTATACTTATCCTTTAAAAATGGTAACATTCTGAGTATATAAACTTTTCGGTTTTACTTAAACGTAATAACTGCTGGTACCTGCATTTTAATCGTAAACTTTTCTGTACAACCAGGAATTACTTAATTTTAAACTTCGGTAAATTGGAAATGGTGTGTCTTACCTTTTTCTTTGATTTCCTCTGTTTCTCTTTGCTTATGTAATAATATAGTGCCCCTAAAAACAGCAGGACTATTAAGACAGCTACCCAGTCAAAAGTCACTTTCTCCGCTACTCCCGCGCCTGTTGGCAATTCCTTTGTCTCTGAGGGTGCTTCTTCTGGGATTTCTTCCCCAACAACCTTTCCTGCACTCCCTAACGAAACAGAATCAATAGAATTAACCTTCTTCTTGACTATATAGGACAAATCTTTTGTTTCCCCTTTACCTATTTTATCAAAGAGCCACTGTACAACCGGGTCTCTCTGGAGTATTACCGGTTGTTCTCCGGTAAACACTATATCATCTGTACTTGATGCAGTTGCCTTTGGTATTATTTCTATGATGTTCACATCATCCATTGATTCATATGTTGCTGTAAATGATAAGGTTACTTTAGTCCTGTATACTTCCCTGTTAGTGATTGGGCTTCTTACTTTGTACACCTCTAAAGTTGTTGTCAATGATATTTCCTTAACTTCTGTGCTTTCCAGCTTTGTTTTCATTTCATTCAAAGCGTCTTTTGCCTCATCATCAACTGCGTTTTCCAATGCCTTATCAATATTGGAAGGTGTTGGCAAAGTTGTAGTTGTTACTGCATCACCAATCTGAGTGACAGTAACATCGCTTGTAGTCAATACAGCCAATCCCAAATCTTCTGCTGTCAGAGTTGTTAACAACTCATTAATCATCACTTCATCTGTTATCTGTGTTGTTTTTGTTGCTGTTCCTGTTGTTCCGGACGACGCAGTTGTTGTTGTGGTTGTTGTCGACGGATCATTAAAAGTTACAGCTATACAATCATCACAATTATCTACACCTGCATCCATAGAGCCGCTTGGAACATCCATAGTAACAGAGCCGGTTTCATTATGGACAAGAGCTGCATTAACCGGTGGAACTAATAGAATGCAGAATAAGAAAAATAATACAAAAAATGAAAAATTGCAGGTTTTCATTGTTTCCCTCTTACACACTGTCAAATATTCCAAAGCCGTATGTTCCCGTGTAAGTCCCTGCTGTCAAACCTGAATATGGCGTTATGGATAATGTAACTGTGCTGTTATATGTCCATGACATTGTTGAACTGTTTAAATTTGTATATGGCATTGTTACAAGGGAATTCATTATTAAAGTTTCTGCATCTGTATAATCACTCGCTTCTGCAACATTCTTTGACACTGAAGAAGATTCGTTTATTATGTTTGCATAACCTACTGAGTCAAACGAACAGGTAGCCAGATTACCGCAGTTTGCATCAGTAGTCAGGTTCAGGTATGCCTTAACATAAGGGTAACCTTTTGCCAGCAAATCATATGTAGTTGTAACTGCACTGCTCCCTATTGTCCCTGAAAGCGTAGATGTCCCGGTTAAAGTTGGCTGTATTGCGGCATTTGATGTTACACTTAAGTTTGTCCAGTTGTTGTTTCCTGCCCTGTCAGTTACACTGACATTTATTATCCACAGGCCAACAGGCAGGTAAATTCCGTCATATGACTGTGAATAATTTACTGTGCTGTTCGCTATTGTTCCGTTTATCCATTCACCCTCAGAGGTAAAGTTATAGATGGAATATGTTATGCTTTGCACATTTGTTTCAGTTATTGTTCCGTTGAATGTGAAGTTCTGCGCATAAACTGTTGATACATCAACATCCCCACCCACTGCAAGCTCATATGCAGTTATTGCCGGCGCAGTCGTGTCAACATACAATGAATTGTTGGATGATGCATATGCCCAGTTCCCTGAATCATCACTGCAGTTTACATTCCATACCTGATACCCATCAGGCGCATTTGATACGTTGAAAATCACATATGGTGTATTGTTTGTTATTGGAGTCATATTTGACTGGTTTATAATAAAAGTTCCGGAGAAATTAGCCCATAAGGAGCAGTTGGCTATGGAAGAATATGTATCAGCAACAGTAAAGTTAAAGTTATTTATACTTGCACTGTTATTCCATGACTCATTTGCAGGATAATTTAAAGTTACTGTTGGTGCTGTTGTGTCAACAGTAAAGTAAGTGATATTGTATCCAATATTACCTACTGTGTCATTGTCCCATACTTCAAGATATTTATGCCCGTCACCCCCTAGGTAAACGCTTGATAAGTTATCCGAAGTTGTATAATTAGTCCCATTGCCATTAAACTGGTATATAACTGTTGCGTTTGGATTTATCTCATCTATGCTAAAGTCTATATGTACTGTTGTATTTGAGTATGTTATATTGTATGGTTGGAATACTCTTACAACCGGCTTGGTTGAATCTATCGTGATGTGGGTGTCTGCACTAATTGTCCAGTTGCCGTCCTCGTTTGAACAGTTTAAGTTGAAGAAATACGAACCGTCAGAGCCTACATCCCTGCTTATTGTGAATTGTGAGTTGTTTGTCGGGTCTGTTGATGCATGATAAGTGTCATTTATTAACAGGCTTGCATTGGTTGGCTCATAACTGCTGTTGCATGTTCCCTTGAAGTCTACTGTTTGTGAAGCGGACCATGTGTCATTTGCTGGTGATTGTGCATCAACGCTTGGTGAATCCCACACCTTGAGCTGAGCTACCCTGTCTTCTGTGAACAGGTAGTTCTCTGCACTGTCTGTGCAGTTTACATTAATCAGGTTGTCGCCCAGGTCTGTCAATATCACTGTTATAGTGTTTGCGGAGTTGTTTGTAATTGCAACTGTGTTTGAAGCAAAATATGACTCATTGATTCTCACACTGCAGTTGGTTATCTCATTGGTGTCATTTGGGAGGAATACAACGTTTATGCTTCCGTCTGTCCTTGTGTTGTTTGCCGGCTGTGATATGGATGTTGCATTGAACCCTGAATCTACATGTAACTGCTTGTCGTCCCCGAAAGACCAGTTGCCGGAATCATCTGAACAATTAACATTCCAGAAATAGCTGCCATCAGACACGCTTGTGTTTGTACTAAAAGTAAACTCTGTATTGTTGGATATCGCACTCTCGTTGTGTTCATAGTACGATAGACTCCCCCCGCTAAAGTTCGTATGCAGTTCTGCTCTCCCCATAGAGCTATCACTTGCATTGCACCTTACTGCAAAAGTTATGCTCCCGTCAGTATCCCATGTATCATTTGCCGGGGAATCTGTAGAAACTGTTACAGACGAATCGCCAATAGCAAAAACAAGCACAATCAAAGAAGTCAAACCGAATAATACGGCAAACAAAAAACCTAACCCAACATTTCCAAACTCCAGTTTCATACATGTATCCCCTTTAAGAACATAACATAAAAGATTATTAGTATTAATGGAGTATATAAAGGTTTCTATAAAGTAAGAAAAAGTACGATAATTAGCAACGATGAATAACAATAATAACAATAAAATCTATAATGTATATACATTTTGAAAAATAAGAACTAAAAGAGAGAAATATGAAAACGATTTAACAAAAATATAAGTTGAAAAAGAAAAAATAATGGTTTTCATCCTTTTTATCCAACCATCTGTCCGTTTCCCTGTAACATAATAGTCCTTAGAATTATTTGGTTACTTTTTTTATTGCGTCTGAAACAGCTTTGATTACATCGTCTTCATCAGGGAAAGAAACAGATTTTCTGAATCTTTTTTCTCCATTAGGTGTTGTAAACCCTCTTGAGATAGAAATGAATACGGTCTCGCCCTCTGAAGTCACTGCCTTTTTCTTTGCAATTTCCAAAAAGTTGTTTGTTCCGAAGCTTATCTCTTCAGAGTTTATTGTTTCAAATTGTACTCCATCTGCCATTTTTCTCACACCTCATATTTTTGCAGTAAGAAAACACAGCAACCTAAGTTGCATGGTTTTTTCACTTATTTTTTATGCACAATGGAAAAACTCCATCTGCACATTTATACATTAACAAAAATCTTTATAAATATTTTGCTAGTCCGTTTCCGTAGGTTTTTTCAACTCTCTAGAGTGAGTGCCATAGGCCCTAAATGCATCACTATTCGAAACCAAGCCTACAAATTTGCCATTTCCGTCAACAACAGGAAATCTTCGTATATTATATTCTTCCATTAACTTTACAACATCTATTACCTTAGAATCATCATTTACTGTCTTTAATGGAGCTGACATAATTTCGTTCACTTTTGTTGTATAAGGGTCTATTTCCTTGGCAAGTGCTCTGCAAAGTATATCCCTCCTCGTAACAATTCCCTCGATTATTTCATTGTCATCTTCAACGAGTAGAGAAGTTACACGTCGGTCCATCATACGCATTAACGCATTGTACACCAATGCACCGCCTTCTATAGTCAGAATATCCCTGGTCATAATATTTTTTGCTTTAAGTTCGCCAATCTCACCCTTTAGTTGTTCGTATATTCCGTTACCCATAAAAACACCCCCCTGTTAGCAATAAAAAAGAAATTTTGAATTTTTTGCCGCCTCGTTAAAAAAGATTTATAAAAATCACCTACTCTACCTCATTTGTTTTTACTGCTATGCCCCCCAGTAGGCCCTCCAGCGCCTCAGAAGCAAATTTAAGGTCTGTTGGATTTCTAAGCGAGACCATAACATCTTTCATCCTGTCATTTTTGTCCAAATCCTCGATGTCAAAGTCTGCTATCTGTTCAGAAGACGTAAGTTTTTCCTCTAAATCTTTTTTCTTTGCGTTTATAAGTATACCCATGGCTGTTACCAGCATAATAATAATTAGAGAGAAAGAGATATATACTTTTGAGAATTCGGGTATTTATATGTGCAATTGCCGTCAGCCGTAAGGCAAAAAACACACTTTGTTCAGGTTTTTACTATGCCTAAATCAGAACCCGCAAGTTCTTTAAAGCCGACGCATGAAGCACCTGCCTGCCAAGCTGTGATTTTTTCTTGACTTTTATCTGCCCTTTTTTGCCTAATGTCGCATTGAACAGGAACTCCTTACCCTTGTAAACATCAACATTCTTGCCGCTCTGGGCTTTTGAAGTTATTATCATATAGCCGCCCTTTTCTGTCAGCTTGAACTTAACTTCCTCTTTTAAGGTCTCGACAATCGGCTCAACTGTGAGGTGTATCCCCAGTTCGTCTTCAAGGGACTTAATCCTTGAGCCGCTTCTCCCGATTAAGTAAGGTATGTCCTCTTCCCTGACCTTAACCACAGCCCGCTCATCAGAAATAACTGTAATCTGTGCATTCTTTGCAAATTTCCTGATTGCCCTGCTTATATTCTCCTCTGCAAGCTTCTGGACTTTTGATGCACCTTTTCCTTTTATAGGTATTACAACTGCCTCCTCGCCATATGTGTAAATCTCATATTTGAGTTCACTGCTCTCAAAATCAATAACTTCAATAACAGGCCTTGCAAGGTCTTCAGAGTTCATGCCCGTAGGCACCTTTACTTTCAGGTTCAGGGAATAAACAGTATTTATTTTTCCATCCTTCACAAAGATAATTGTATCTACAACCTGCGGGATTAATCCAAGCTCTATCCTGTTGATAAACCTGTGCACAGCATCCACTGCCTCTGTTGCGTGGACAACCCCGACCATGCCGACACCTGCTAATCTTAAATCAGCAAACACCCTGAAATCCTTTGTCTCTCTCAACTCATCGTATATTGTGAAATCAGGCCTTACAAGCAGCAGAATATCCGCGGTCTTGACCATGCTGCCCTCAAGCGCGGAATATTGCGTTATCTCCGGCTCCAGCTGCATGTCTCTTGGCTTTTCCATTGTTTTTACAATTTTTTTCTGCGACTGGTAAAATTTCGCTATCGCCTGCGCCAGCGTTGTCTTGCCGTGTCCAGGAGGCCCGGCAAGCAGTATTCCTTCTGCCTGCCCTGCAAGTCTCTCCTTCAGCCGCTCTGACAAAGCATAATCATCAAGCGTAACTTTAACAATCGGCCTGACCGCAGTAATTTCCATCTTCTTTGAAAACGGAGGCCTTGTAATTGCAATCCTGTAAACCCCCGACTGGATAACAGTCGCGCCGTTCCTTGACAGTTCCATAAAAGAATCGTCAGAAACCCGCTGAACCTCAAGAATCTCCTTTGCAATTTCCTCTAATTTTTCCCTTGTCAGCTTCTTCTTTGAGATTTCAGCCAGCTCAAAATTTCCCGGTTTTCCTTTTTTGCCCAGAGGGCGCATTTCCTCTTTCAGGTGCACTGACATTGTGTTTTTATCAAAAAAAGATTCAAGCTGCAGTTTCTTTAATGCTTCCCTTTCAAAATAAATAACCTTGAGTCCTATTGCCTCTGCTGATTTTGCCTGGACAATATCTGCTGTGACTAAAACCGCCTTCTCGCTCTTGGCTATATCCCTGATTAAAGCATCAATTCTCCCGGATTTGGCAAGCTGAATCTCCTCTATTGTTGGCTTCCGGCCCAAAGAGGAAATCTTGATCTTCATCTTTTTGGCAAGCTCTCTTATCGCCTTCAGCTCATCCAGACCTACAAACCCTATTTCTTTTCCTCTGTTTGCCTGGTTCTCCAGCTCGGAAAGGACAAACTCGGGGATAATTAATTCTCCCTTAATCTTCCCTTTCTTTATCATTTCAGTTAACTTCCCGTCAACTATGCAGGAAGTATCAGATACATATTTTTTCATTATTTTCATTAATATCACTACATAAGAATATATAAATACAAATTTAAGTATTTGAGGAACCTAAAGATCTGTATCTTTTATTGTATTCATTTGAATATTTCTCTGCCCAGTTTTTTCACTTCGTTGTTTTTCATGCTCTTCTTTATTTCTTTAATATTCTTCAAAATCTTATCCACGTCTTTGTTCTCACTAGAAAACCCATTATTTTCATATTCAATTTTAAATTTCCTGTCATTTAATTCGTCCAGTAATTCATAACGTTCCAGATACTCATCAGGCGTACAGCCCAGCATTTGCTCAATTATGTCCTTTTTTGTTTCATATAAGGATATGTTTTCTTTATACGCCTGACTCAACTTTTCCAGTATTCCCGTCGCACTAAATACAGCTGGTTTATAATCTCCCCATAATCCGATGTTCACCTTTCATCTTTTTACACCTCTTAAACCCCTTGTTTTAAGGGATCATTATTTGATTTCTTTTCAGCGCATTGTGTATACATATCAAACAATTGAGGATACGAAATTAATCCCGGTTCTTTACCGTATTTTTCACAGTTCCCCTCTATGTAAACCAATACGCCTACATCAGTTGAATAAACGTCTACGCCATTTATCTCCATTATTTTTCCCCTGTAAACCTCTACTTTTACCCCGCAAAACTCTATTTCCTTTTTTATTTGTTCTTTAGTCCCACCAGCACCACCTCTGTTTATAGCCCTGACTGCGCATTAATAATCTGATAAATTTGAAACAACGCAGAAAGAGACAAATGAGAGCATTTAAGCTAATATGATCAGAATGTTTATAACTGCCTGAATATCAACTCTCATACATTTATATAGAATTGGAAATTATAAATAGTTTGCTTTTTTCTTTCTCTTAGTTTTAAGCATTTATTAGCAGTATTAACATGAAAAGGTAATGAAAATACTATTTATGAATTAACCATTTCCATAAAGGAACATATTTCACTCCGTCTTTTTTCTGCTCTGTATCCTTTGTCAATATAATCAGTTCTTTAACTTTTGACTTGAACCTATCTTTAAATTCAAACTTGCATGCAAGACCACTTATTCATAAATCTTTCCTTGTATATACGACCACTATGTTACATTATTATGTAACAAATAGTGTATAAATGTTACGTTTCTATGTAACCTCACAGTTTAATGTATTTTTTGCCAGCACGTATTTAAACCAAGAATTGATAACTGAAGAACATAAAAATAGCGATATTGCAGAAAATAAAATACCTGTTTAGATAACAGACAAATTCATTTTTTCTTCGTTTTAAGCATTTGTTAATACTATTAACACAGAAACCTTTATATACTTGATTTGTTAATACTATTAACATGGACATAAAAGACGAATTAAGAAAAAATATTATCAATTTTAAAAAATCAGCAGAGCTGGTTTATGAAACCAGTGATTATACTTCTGCTTCTATTCTTTATTTTAAGGCATTGTTTGTAACTATAGACTATATCTTATTAACGTCAGGATATGGAATTCCAAAAGACCATACAGAGAGATTTAGAACTCTGGAAAGAGTATTTCCAGAACTTTATAAAATTCTTGATAGAGTATTCTCTTTGTACAGAAACACATATACAACAACATTAAGTAAATTCAACTGCGATGAAGTGAAAGACTATGTTAATGAACTTATTAAAAAATACGAAATTCAATAATGAAATTAAAAGTTTTTTAAAAGGAAAGAAAGAAATTTTGGATATAATCCTTTTCGGTTCTGTTACAAAAGGCAAAAGGAAACCAAAAGACATAGATATTTTAATTCTTTTTAAAGAAAAGGTAAATGAAAACATTAATTATGAACTCAGAAAAAAACTTGAAGAAAAAGGATTCAAAACAGATATAATTGGTAAAACATATAAAGAACTTTTTTCAGTGAGATTTAAGCCAAGAGAAGACATCTTATCTGACGGTTACAGCATGGCTTTAGGAGAAAAACTCTCTGAAGCTTTCGGTTATAAAAGTTTTGTATTGTTCAGATATGGTTTAAAAAACCTCACTAACTCCGGCAGAATAAGGTTTTATTACGCACTAGAAGGCAGGGCAAAACAAAAAGGGATGATAAAAAGCTTAAACGGGATAAAATTCACAAATGCTGTTGTTTTAATTCCAATACAAAACTCTGATGAATTTGAAAACTTTCTTGAATATTGGAATCTGGAATTCAAAAAAACAAAAATCCTGATACCCTTGAATACTATACAGTTCATGAAATTCAACAAAATGTGAGTTTTTTTCTTAAAAAACCAATTTTGTAAACTCTACTTTACAATAAATTCAATATTTTGTAAAGTAAAGTATTTAAATTAATACATTCTTAAATTTCTTTATGAAAAAGAGAAAAATAATTACAGAAAAAATAAGATTGTCTGACAATATAAACATTACACCGATAAATGAAATTGAAGATGCGTTGTTCTTTTACAATCCCTGGTGGCTCAAAAAAATTCCTTCATACCTGATAAAAGAGTATAAAAGAGATACATTTTATAAAATAGAAAAATATCTGGACATCAACCGGATTATAGTTATAAAAGGACCAAGAAGGGTCGGAAAAACAACAATAATGTATCAGATGATAAATAACCTATTAAAACAGGTTAAGCCGGTTCAAATTCTGTATATTTCATTTGAAGACCCAAAGTTGACAGATTTTGATAAGATCCTTGATTTTTATCAGAACCGGATATTAAAAACAGGTTTGGATAAAATACAGACATACCTTTTTCTTGATGAAGTTCAGTATTTGGAAAATTGGCAGTATTTCGTAAAGAAATATTATGACAGAAACTATCCCATAAAATTCATTGTTTCCGGTTCCTCAGCAACATTAATTAAAAAAGGTACAGAATCCCTGATGGGACGAACTATCGAGGAGGTATTATTGCCATTTTCCTTTAAAGAAGTCTTACAATATAATCTAAATGAAAAAATTGCTCTAAAACTTGACACTTTGGATTCATTAAAGATAAAAAAGCACGAGAGAAACGCAAAGATACTCTTTGAAACTTATTTGTTAAAAGGGGGATTTCCAAATATCCTTGGAATTGAAGAAGTCGAGCTATGGCAAAAGTTAATCAAAGATGATGTTATAGACAAAGCAATATACAGGGATATTGTAACACTTTATGATATTAAAAAGCCCGAACTACTGGAAAAATTATTTTTATATCTTGTTGGAATAAATGGGCAGATTCTCAATGTGAATAACATCTCTAACTCAATTGGGCTAAGCAGGGAGTATGTTAATAAATACCTTCTTTATCTGAAGAATGCCTATTTTCTGTTGGGAGTTAAAAAATATGCAAAATCAATTGAGAAGACAATAAGGAGTAATGAGAAAGCATACATCATGGATCCTGCGATTATTAATTCTTTACTGAATAAAACCAGCATAGATAAAGCTTTTGCAGGCCATCTGGTTGAAAGCATTATTGCAGAACACTTAATCTGGCATGAGTGCTACTACTGGAAAAACTATTATGAAGTAGACTTTGTTGTTAAAATTAAAAACAAACTGTTGCCAATAGAAGTAAAATACAAAAACCAGATTAATAAAAAAGACTTAAAGGGCCTGTTGAATTTCATGGAAAAATTTGATATTAATAAGGGAGTTCTCATAACAAAAGATTTATTTGATAAGCAAAAAATCGATAAAAAAGAAATTTTGTTTGTTCCTGCATGGTTATTTCTATTGAGTGAACTTGTATAATATTCAAACATCTGTTCTTTTCTCTTAAAGAAAATAATCAAGAATTGGTAATCTATTTCTTCTTAAAACTATATCCTTTTTTCTTTTTCTTTCTTAGTTTCAATCCAAGATATACAGAAGATAAGATTATAATTAAAGCCAGAAGATTCCATGGGTTCTTTACTGCCTGGCCTAAAGATGCAAATCCAGTTGGCGTTGTTTGCGCGTAATGTTCTCCTGCAATGCCCTGTTCTTCATAGCATGCTCCGCAGTCTTCAGGACATAAGGAACAGTCTTCTCCTTCTTCGCATGT
>DAOVKX010000055.1 GCA_030631505.1 Candidatus Nanohaloarchaea archaeon | reverse complement strand
TTTCGCTTCGCTCAAGCACAAGTATACGCAGTGCGAAGAATGTATGCCGGTTAAATCAAAGATTGCATGATGCAATAACTCACTCAAGCACAAAATTGCTTTGTGAAGAAAAAAGTTTCCTATAGTTCGGACATATCCCGGCTGCCGCATCTAATTATTCAAGGTCAATTAAAAATGAAAATTTATATCGCAGCGTCGTCTTTCTCAAATTCAGAAGAAAAATTTAATTTAGAGTTAGAGGATTATCTAAAACATTTGGGATTTGAAACATACCTGCCTGAAAGAACGGAGTTATTAGAAACTAATCCTGTTAGAAAAAAAGTGAATTTTGAAAAAAACATCGACGAAATAAAAAAAAGCGGTGTACTTGTTGTTGTTCTGGATGGAAGGGTTCCTGATGAAGGTGCCTGTGTTTATTCAGGTGCTGGATATATTCTTGGAAAAGACTGTGTTGGCATTAAAACAGATAGCAGGTCCATGCTAAATGGTAAAGGTCATCCTGTAATAGAGGGTTCTTTGAACTACAGAATTGCAGGTAATTTTGAGGAGTTGGGCGATATGCTTAATGAGATTAAGAATCAATCCAAGTTGCCTGAGTACGTGTGAGTTCTTTATATGAATATTTAAATTTGTTTTCTCAAATAAACGTATGGAAAGTGTATACGTAAATGTTGTTAATAAAATGTTAAGATGTGCCAGAGAAGGCTCTGGACTTAGTATAAAGGAAAACAGTGTATCGCTTAATAAGTTACTTCATCATCCCGATTCTTATTTTGAAGATATTATAAAAGAAAAGAATATTGAGGTCAAGGTTTTTACCTGGGTTGATGGAGAGAACACATATGAAACGTTAGATAAATTTCTGAGAATAGGTGCTAAAATCTTTATTTTACCTGAATATGATCAAGAGCATTATACAATAATTGATAATCCAAAACAAGTATGGGTGGAAGGTCGTCATAAGAAAAAAGGTAAATATGCTTATAATTGTATGTATACCCCCCAGCCCTATGATAAGATTTGGCAAGCGATTTTAAAACATTTTTCTCAATTAGAAGCTATTCCTTATGAAATTAAGTTAAGTGTCTGAAGTTTACAAAAAAAGAGTAACAATTTAAATTTAATTTCTACAAATAAATTATGCTTCCAAGACCATTGTCTGTTTTAACTACTAAATGGAAAGATATACATTTTGAACCAAATATTCCATCTCCATTATGTATTAAGCGAAGAGCTTATGAAAGCTTGAAAGACAAGGAATTAAAGGACTGTGCTTTGGATGACTTACGGGAAGTAATAAATGAAATTAATTATCAGATAACATTAGGGGTTTGCTTAAAATATAGAGATTTGAAATGGTTTGTGCCTGAACTTCTTGTATATCCAGTTTATGCTCAATCTTCTCCTGTTAATGAGTTTCAAAAAGTAATTGCTGAACAGATGGAGAACAGACAATGTGTTTCTTATTATGTTGGTGAACATAAACGCAAACGAAACATTCCAATTGAAGATAAGCAAAGAGAGGAAATGATTATAGATAATTTTAAGGAAATTGCAAAAGATATCGGTTTTCCTGCTGATTATATGAATATAATTGAAGGGGATGTGAAATCACTAATTAGTTTATCAAAGGATGTTCAAAAAAATCTTGACAAGATTAAGCATCCTCCTGTGGAAATAAGTGTGAAAGAACTGGAAAATGCCTGCTATGAACCGTTGCGTGAATTGGATATATTAGAATTAGATTTTTGTGGAAGAAAAATAAATGAAAAACAGTTTAATAAAGCAAAAGAAAGATTATTAAAAAAACAATCAAATGGAATTGAAAATTATAAGTCCCTTGCAGAAAAGGCATCAAAGCCATATACACTTTACTTTATCATAGAGCCGCTTCAGTTTGTATTTGATAAATGAGAATAGTTTTAAATCTTAATCTAACAATATTAAACTACGGGCCGATGGTCTAGCCTGGTATGACATCGCCTTGACGTGGCGGGAATCGCCGGTTCAAATCCGGCTCGGCCCATTATTTTATCCTCAAACAATAATCACAGAAAGAAAGTTCTTCTTTTTTAATTGAATTGAACATATCATCAATACCATTTCCTGTACCCTTATCACCAAAATTTACACTTGCTCTTACTTTACCTTTTAAAAATTCTTCTTCACTGTGCTGTTTTTCAGAACGGTAAGCAACTCCATCAGAGAGTAAAAAATGGTTTATATTACTGTTGTGTATGGGTTTTACCGCTTCGTATATTTTTATTTTACCGCCGTACTGCCGCCATAATTCATGTAGTTTTTTGGGGAATTTCTCTTTTTGCGGTATGTTTTGAAGAAGAATTTTAACTTCTACATTTCTTTCTTTTACAGCCATTTCAAATGCATTGAATACATCTTCGCAGGCGTAAAAAAGTTCATCCAGTATGCCTTGATATATCTTTATGTTTTTTTTTGGAGTTATCAATCAGGAAATATGTTAAAAACACTGCATGTGGCATTGAATCATTACTAATAACAGAGTCTTCCTTGCCATTAAAATAATCATTTGTATTACGAATATACTCATCACTGACGTAATTTCTCCAGTTTTTACATGCTTCTGTTGGAAATACCATATATCTATTTAACAGGTGAAATTTTTAAACCTTCTTAATACGCACTATAAATTAATAAATAAGTGAGCACAAGTGATATTATGTCTGGGGCAACAGGACTGGCAATAGGATTGGAGAACAGCATTCATGCGATAAACCATACGCTTAGTTCAAGTGGGCTTGAAGTGATTGCGGGACCTGTAAGTTCCCTTGTTGGGGCTGTGCAGCTGCTTGTTGGTGGATTATTTGGGTTATATCTCATACTTGTTATATTAAAATGGAAGGAGTCAAGGGACCTGAAGAGAGTAATGAATAACCTTAGTAAAGAGATAAGAGGGCTTAAAGAGATAAGAATGCAGGAAAAGGAAATTCTGGAGGCCCTTTCAAAAAAGAAAAAACATAAAAAATAACTTGTTCTTTATTCTTATACGCTCCTGTGGTGTAGTCCGGCTAAGCATTCTGGCCTCTCGAATGAACTTTTTAGTAAATGCAATTCGTTAAAAAAGTTCAATCAAAAACGTTTGTGTTTCGTGAGTTTCACTCACTCAAGCACAATATTGCGTTGGTTAATTGATGGCAATATTGGACTTCGTCTGATATTGTTTAATAGAGAAAGCCAGTGACCCGGGTTCAAACGGCTGCAAAATCATCTAAAAAATTGTGAGCAATTTTTGGATTCTAAAGAACCTTTTTGGTTTTTTAGAAGCCGGCGCTTTCCTTGACATTCAGCCTTTGGCTGAAGTCAACCCGTGACTTTCAGTCACAAGTGCATTGGTTTTGAGTTTGGAAATCCCGGCAGGAGCATATTCTTTCCAATATATACTTATGGAACTATTTATTATATCAGCAAAAACCCTATTAATCGGGAGTCCAATATATTTGCATGGTTGTTAATATCAAGGGTCGTTTGGAAGCCATAACAGGTCCTATGTTTTGCGGAAAGTCATCAGAACTTTCAAGGCGGGTGGAACATGCAAAAATAGCTAAACAAAATGTCATTGCTTATAACCCTGCGATTAACGACCGCTACGCTGGAGAAAATTATATTACAACACATGACGGACGTAAAATGCCTGCTTATGCTATTGATATCGATGAATGCGGTTGCAAAAGCATTCTAGAACAAGTTTACAAAGAAGAAGAGGACAACCCCTTTGATGTTATTGGCATAGAGGAAGTACAATTTTTTGATGAAGCGATAGTTGATATAATAGAAGAGTTAGCGGACAATGGCAAACGTGTTGTTGTTTCTGGCTTAAACGCTGACTTTAGAGGAGAGCCGTTTGGTTGCATGCCTGAAATTTTAGCTAAAGCAGATGATATAACAATGCTAAAGGCAATATGCATGGTTTGTGGTGATTATGCTACAAAGACACAGAGGTTAATAGATGGTAAACCTGCACATTATGACTCTCCGATTGTGTTAGTTGGTGGTGAGGAACTTTACGAGGCGAGATGTAGAAAGCATCATATAGTGCCTAAAGATTTAGGATAAGGGTTAAATATTTTTAAGGATATTATATTCTTGTGGTAGAATGAAAACAGTTTTGGAGTCCCCGGAAATAGACAATCAAAATATAATTGAAAGAATTTGCGAATATTACAGTTTGGATAAAGGGGATTTAGACTATCTTGCGATGTCGGGTTTCGATGCTGTTCTTGATGCAGACAAATTGATTTATTTTAAGATAAGAGATGGCTCATTTGGACTGGAAGTCGATTTGTATAATCGCACACTTCATGTAAAAACTGAGGGAATATTACAAAAACGCCCTGCACAACTTAAATATATAATTGTTCTGGACCCTGATAATGACAATATAAGAGAAAATCTTTACAAGCGCAACATAGTGGAAGGGGTGTATCGGGATATTGCCGATGGAGTGCTGGATCTTTGGTTTTATAATGCCAAAGAAGATAAAGTTGAAAATCTTGGAATTAAAGAAACTCTTTTGGCTATTTAACTACATTCATAAAATTATGTGTTTTGTTCATAAAAAGATTATTTCCCGAACCGCCTCTGCCGGGTCTTAAACTCTTCAATCGCTTTCAGAAAATCTTCTTTGTTGAATTCAGGCCATAATTTGTCCACAAAGCAAAGTTCGCTGTAAGGTGATTCCCACATCAGGAAATCGCTTAATCTCTTTTCCCCGCCCGTTCTTATGATTAGTTCAGGATCGGGCATTCCGCTTAAATAAAGATTCTTTGAAATCAACCCCTCGTCTATATCTTCAGGATTTATCTTCCCGGTTTCAACAAGTTTTGCTATTTTCTTTGTGGCATCAACTATTTCCTTTCTTCCGCCATAAGCTATCGCAAAATTGACAACAAGTTCGCTGTAATCTTTTGTTGCCTCAACAGCTTCTTTTATTGCTTCCTGCGTGCTTTCAGGCAGGAGGTCCACCTGACCTATAACATTTATCCGGACTTTGTTCCTGTGGATATCAGGATGATTTGCCGCTTTTCTGAACTCTTTTTCAAACAAATTCATCAGCATTTTGAATTCTTCCTTTGGCCTTTTTAAGTTGTCTATGGAAAAAGAGTATAATGTAAGCATTTTTACATTTGCGTCTTTGCACCAGTTAAGGGCGCTCTCGACTTTCCTGGCGCCCCACTCATGACCCATCCATGGTTTTTTCATCAATCTCTTTGCGAACCTCCTGTTGCCATCTAGGATTATACCTATATGCCGTGGACTGCCCTGTTCAATCATAATTACACCCTAAAACTTATTTAATCATATCTATTTAATATAATTAATGTTTGATATAATTTTATAAAACTTTGCGTGGTTCTATGTATGATTTGGTTATAATCGGTGGAGGGATAGCAGGGTTCGGAGCGGCAATGTATGCAGGCAGGATGCAGCTAAAAACACTACTTCTTGCGGAAGCAAGGGGCGGGACAATTCTTCTGGCCCCTTTTGTGGAAAATTACCCCGGCTTTGGGCGACTAACAGGTGCAGAACTGTTTAAAAAAATCGAAAGACATGCAGAAGAGTATAGCACTGAAGTTAAGAATGAAAAAGCAGTTGAAATTGAAAAAAATAAAGGCAAGTTCATAATAAAAACAGGCGAAAAAACTTATGAATCAAAAACAGTTCTGCTTGCAACAGGAACTGAGTTAAGAAAACTAAATGTTCATGGGGAAAAAGAATTTGAAGGCAAGGGCGTGCATTATTGTGCGTTATGTGATGGATTTTTTTACAAAGATAAAATTGTCGGCGTTGTCGGCGGTTCTGACTCTGCTGCAAAAGAAGCGCTTTTGCTCTCGCAGTGGGCAAAGAAAGTCTATATCATTTACAGAAAGGAAAAAATTAGGGCAGAACCAGTGATTACGGAAAGAATAATGAAAAACAAAAAAATAGAAATAATAAACAATACAGATGTTGTTGAGATAAAAGGAGACAAATTCGTTACAGATGTAATATTAGACAAAGCGCATAAAGGAAACAAGGAATTTAAATTAGATGGATTGTTCATTGACATTGGAAGAATTCCTCTTTCTGACTTGGCAAAAAAACTGGGTGTAAAAACCAACAAAAAAGAAGAAATAATCACAGACAAGGAATCAAAAACAAACATACCCTATATTTTTGCCGCAGGAGATGTTACTAACTCAGAATACAAACAGGCAGTAACAGGAGTCGCAGAAGGAGTAAGAGCTGTTTTTTCTGCTTACGAATACATTAAACATAATAGAACCTGACTATCTTATCTCAGAAAGTATCAATTTCAGTCTCTCATCCACATCAACAGGAGGCACACTTACTACATCATAATTTAAATCCATATATGCCTGTTTCAAAAGCATGCTCAACTTATTTGCCAGCATTTCATCTTCGATTCTTGCGTAGTCCTTTTCAAAAGGAAGCTGCTCCAGAAAAAATATTTTTTTGTATCTTTTTTCTTTGCAAAACCTCATTACTTCGTCAGCATTGCCTTCACAAACTTTATAATATGCAATGCTGTCAGGCATTGCCCTGTCAAATAAAACTATTTTATCTTGTGGTGTTTTACTCTCTATTTCTATTTTTAATTTCAACACTTTCCTCTGAAATTCCAACTCATTAATCCTGATTTCTTCTAGGGATTTCCCAAGAGCAAGTTCGTTATCTATCAAGATTCTTGCGGCCTCGGGAACGACATAATAACCTTTTTCAGATAGACGTGAGATTATCGTTGTTTTCCCGGAGGACGGTCCGCCGGTTATAACGTACCATTCTGGAAGTTCTGACATAGCATAACCCCTAATCCTTGTAAAGCTCTATTTCGACTTCAGTTCCGTTAAGCCTATTAATGTCGTGAAATTTGGAATGTTCATAACAGATTTTGCCTTTTATAACAACGTCTTCTTTACCTATTTCAGTTATATCAAGGGGTATAAAACTCTCTTTAGGAAGGTCCGGAGTTAACTCTTTGATATATCCTAT
>DAOVKX010000077.1 GCA_030631505.1 Candidatus Nanohaloarchaea archaeon | reverse complement strand
CCTGCAACATAGTCTGTCCTTGCTCTTGAGGTTCCACTTTCAGAAAGCGTGTTAACCAGTTCGTTTACTGCCGGACCTCCGACTAAAATTAAGTTGCGGGCTGTCTTGTCAGCAGCGCTTACTTCAGTGTCCAGTTTACCAAGCCCTGTTGTGTCTAATGCTGGTACAGTTGCTTCACAAGTTGCAGATGTTGAGGTTTCCTGTGCTACTGGCGCTGTTGCTCCTGTTTCCATTAGATACAGGTTTGCATAAACCTGTGTGTCTGGATATGAAACAATCACACTGCCCTGGCTGTCTGTATCTCTTGTTAACACTGAGCCCCATAAATCAACGTATTTTGTTACACTTGAATCAGCAGAACTTGTTCCATCATATGATGTTCCGTTGCCTGATGAAAACACAGGTGCTGCGCTTATTGCTATACTGTCAGAATCGTCTCCAGCTTTTACCATTATTGTTTCATATTCGCTGTTATCGTTTTCTTCAGTTCTGATTAAGATTGCCGGTTGCTGTACCCAATCTGCAGGCTGTGAGCCAGATGCTAAACTGATACTAATATTTGAAGTTGCATCCATCTCAGTGGCATTGAACACATTGTAATACTGGTTTCCAACCCTTACAGTCTGGTTGAATCCTGTCGTTGCTGTTCCTGTGCCGACTTTAAGAGATAGTGAAGGGTTGCTGCCTTCTGTTGCTGTTACATTTAGGTATGTTGCACTTGATGTGCTTGTTGGCAGGATAACTGTTTTTGCTGTTGCATTTGTTACTGTAGTCTGTGCATTTGGTTTTGTCAGGTATACATACTCACCATTCTTTGCCTTGATTCCAGGAAATACTGTTACCTGTGTACCTACTGCTGTTGCATTGTTTAGACCTTCAACGTAAGTTACACTTTCATCAGCGCTTGTTGAATCCCATGTTATTGCTACTGTATCTTCACTACCTGTTGGCGCATCTGTCACGTTTACATAATATGTCTGCCCGTCAATTACTTTGGTTGCCTGGTTTGTTGTGTTTAAACTGACAACGTAATTCACATTGGTAAACACATCCTTAAGCGTAACTTTTGCAGATGATGTCCCCAGACTGCTGAAACTTGATACCTGGAACAGGTGTGAAAAGTCTCCTGCGTCTGCAACAAGATAGTCGTATTGCGGTACCGATTCCCCTTCAACAACATGGTATTCATATCCGTTTACATCCTGGAAATTTAATGCTGTACCTATTGTTGAAACTGCAGAGTCCTGCGCGAATTCTATTGTCTTCTCATTGCCGTTGAAGTCTGTGAATTTAACTGTTGCCTTGTCGCTTCCCGCTGTTGCTACTGTTATGCTGTCTCTTGCAGTTGATGTCAATGAAGGTGTGTAGCCCGTGAAATCCACTTTAAAGGTTCCAAACACAGGGTCTGTTAATGTTGCCCCTTCCTCAAGGTATGCTGAAGCTGCATCTACAGCGCCTACATATACTTTCAGGTCAGCCATTGCCTGTGTTCCTGTAATTGCTACAGATGTGCCGTCAAGCGCTACATCATTTGTTCCTGTTTTAACCTGCTGTCCGTTTTCAAGAGTAATCTTGCTTGAGCCCAGGCTTATTTTTGCACTGCTTATTTGGCCTTGTTTTGAGAAGTAATAAATGTCTGCCGGGTATACCTCTATTCCTGCAATTGTATACAAAGTCTTTTCAGTAACTTCCTTTGATATGCCATCTACTGTAATAACTGCTACTGTTGAGCTTGATACTCCAACTATTCCTACAGTGTGTTCTACACCATTAACAGTTATTGTTGCTTCTTCTCCTTCACTTATTGTTGCAGCGTTTCCTGAACCATATAATACTAATTTAAAGTTAGAATTTACATTAGTATCTGATTCTGATGCACTGCCAATAGTATAGTCAACACCAAATAAAGTTAATGTTTCTCCCTGTGTATTTGTAAGGGATAAGTTTATTGGGTCATTGAATACTGCCTCTGCAACATATGCATAAGCGCTTGAACCTACTGTAGAACCTGATGGTATTTCAATGTATCCGAATGGTTCTGTCTGTCCGCTGGGTTTGCCGTATTTTACTACACCACTGCTTCCAAGCCCAAGGTACTGGTCATATTTGTATGATGAACCACCACCATCTTGGAATATTCCTGATGCCAAAGTAGTAGGCAAATCGCTTTTTGTTAATGTCGATTTTGCTGTTGCTAGAGTATCAGCAATGTATAAGTTCTTGGTTGTTGTTGCAAGGTTTGCTCCGTTTTCCACTGCTGTTGCAGCTCCACCGGCGCAGGATATAGTTACTGTCTGCGTTTCTGCTCCGGATTGTGCAAGTCTTGCTCCGACATTGATTGCTCCTACAACATCATCTGTTGCTGCTGTTGCTCCGACTACTATTAGACTGTTCACTGAGCCACCTTCTGCGAAAGGTGCTGGATAGTCTCCTAAATCCGTTGCCAGCGCACTACCCATTAGAGTTGCCCCTGTCATGAGTAATCCGATTGCTCCGGATGCTAATTTTCTTATTAATTGCATTTTTTATTTCACCTTTTATTTTTTATAGATTAAAAACAGAATCTCCATTCTCTCGATTGGAAATCCTTGTAATATACTTTGCCATGCCGTATATATATAAGTTCCCTGAAACAGTTCCAGCAGAATTAAATAACTTTTTTAATAATTTTTATTTTAAAAGATAAGCTCTAAATTAATTTTTAATTGTTCCCAAGGCATTTTTAGACCCTTTAAGAAAAAAACAAGCGATTTTAGATGTTTTTGAGATTCAGGTATTTTTTCTGACTTTATTCCTTGTTGGATTTAATACCCAATTGCTCTGCAATGACCAACAAGGAATGACCAGAAAATCCTTAAAGAAAACTGCCAAATGCTCCACAGCTTGCTATGGTTGGGTAATTAGTTTTTAGGATTTTTTCGTTTATCTTGACAAAGTATAAACATTTATAAAATCTCATACGTATAATTACCTTATGCAATCACATAATTTTACTGTGCTTATTGAGCAGGATGAAGATGGGATTTATGTAGCGAAAGTTCCGGATATTTCCGGGTGTTGTACTCAGGGAAAAACTGTTGAACAGGCTATAGAACGGATTAAAGAAGCAATTCAAGTGTGTATTGAAGCAGAAAAAAATGAATTACTGCCTATGAAATTTATTGGTTTACAGCAAGTTGAGGTTAAGGCATGACAAGGATCATCCTTGTTTCCGGTAAAAAAATGTGCAAAATTCTTGAGAAATTAGGTTTTTTTAAAATTCATCAGGTTGGAAGTCACATAAGATATAAACATTCTGATGGAAGAAAAACAGTCGTACCCGTTCATGGAAGTGAATATCTGGGGAAGGGGCTTTTAGGTGAGATTCTTAAACAGATTAAACTAAGCAGAGAAGAATACGAGAAATTAAGGAGAAAAGTTTGATGTAAAGTTTAAAACTTTAAATATATTGGGATATATAAAAAAATAAACAGAACATACCATATCTTAAAAATTGCTTCGCAATTTCAGAAAATTAAGTTTTCATCTCATCATAAGTTAATGCAGGAGGTAATAAGATGGCAATAGTTGGAATGAATTACACAAAAATTCAGGCTGAAAGAAAAACAGGTGTTATGGGAAAAACAGAAATAAAGACAACACCTAAAATACTTGATGTTGTAAAAGCACCGCTTACAGGACTCGGAAACAAGATTGACGTATTGAACATAAAGTTTGAATTTGAAAGTATTGTTGAACCGGAAAAAGGTAATATAAATATTGAAGGGGCAATAATCTACAGGACAGATAAAATAAAAGAAATCTTAAAACAATGGAAAAAGGATGAAACACTCCCCGCGGAAGTTCATGTGGAAGTGATTAATTACCTTTTTATGAAAGTAACCGTGCTCGCATTGCAGCTTTCTGATGCTTTGCAAATGCCTCCTGTAGTCGGGATGCCCAGAGTGGAAGCAAAATAACGAGTTTATATCTCCGAAGCTTCTCTGACAGCAGTCGGCATTATTTAACATTCTTTGATAAATATATTACATTAGTTCTGCCTCTTGGCTCTTTTCTTATCAGTTTTCTTTCTTCAAGGTTGTTTATTATTCTGCTGACCCGCGCCTTTGAAAAATCTGTTCTTTTGACAATATCACGCTGGGTGCATTTTCCATCATAATCCAGCAGAACATCAAGAACTGCTCTTTCATCATCCTTAAGAACTGAAAGAATTGTTTCTTTCTTCGGTTTGAACTTTAATGCTATCAGTAAAATCAGTATTACGATTACTGCAACTGCTATGAATTTATAATCCATAAACCAACTATCCCCACCGATTATTTCAAATATCGCACTGAAAGTATAGGTTTTGCCTAATCTTAATTCCTCTTCAGACCATTCAATCACTATTTCCCTTCCTGTACTGCCTATAATTCCGTCTTCCGGATAAAATGGTTT
>DAOVKX010000030.1 GCA_030631505.1 Candidatus Nanohaloarchaea archaeon | reverse complement strand
TATAATGTTGTGTTTGGCGTAAATGTGTAGTTGGTTCCGTTTGAATTGTACTGGTAGAGCCATGTGTCTATTGTTTCGTCTGCACTTACTTCTAAGTTGACTGTGTTGTTATTGTAAGTGATGTTTTCAGGCTGGTTTACGTGGATTGTTAGTGCAGTTGTATCCGGGTAGGTGATGTTGAGGTAGGGCCTTTCTGAGGCTGTTGAATGTTCTTTTGAATAAAATTTGATATAATCACCAGAAACAGGTCCGCCACTCACTAAAGTCTCATAAATTCCTATAGATACATTTTTATTCCCATCATCATAGTCTTTCCCAACCATGTTCCTCACATTCCAACAATAGAAACCATCGGGTGTCTGATCGCTGAATGTCGTTGCAGAAGTATTTTCAGCTGTTGTGTTGTATTGCTCAGAAATTAAGGGCGATGTGTCATCTGCCATCTCTGGGTCGGTTGCTGTTGTCCAAGAGGTAGAATCCCCCTCTGTCCATTCTTCATTATTTATATTGTAAGTGGGAAAAGCATAAACATGATGAGCTGAAAAATTCCATTCCTCCCCAGGTTCAGATGTATCACCGAACAAGTAGATGCAGTAAACAGCGTCATCTATAGTCTGCCCCACAGGAATGCTTGATATATTCCATTTAACAAAGTGCCTATTCCAATTTGAATCTCCTCCTATTGCAAAATAATCTGTCGCCCCAGACTCATCACCGCTACTGGGGAAATAGGGACAAACCCAATTATCATCCAGATTCTCCATATCAGCATCCTGCAACATTATTGTTGTAGAATTCTCCCCGAAATGTATTATATCACTAAAACCTGCTTCAATCCATTCCATGTGGCTGGAATTGAATATTATGTTTTTTTCAGATTTGATTATAAATTTTGATTTCTCTAATAAATTTTCTTTTTCAAGTTTCTTTATTCCTGTATTTTTTTTGCCAAACTCAAACTCATTAAAACTCTCATTCTTCTTTAAAACCTTAACAGGGATAGGTATGCCATTAAGTTCGTCCTTAACGCTAAATTTGATTTTTCTATGGGTATAATTCCAGTCCAGGCATTCTGCTTCGTGAACTCCATCATAGTTGACTATGCATTCAATACCTGAGTTTTTCAGACTTCTTGCTTCCTCAACCGGCTTCCACTTCCCATCTTCATAGGCATTTCTCGTTCCACTATATAAACTCATAGTGCATTTGCCATCAACACAAACAGTATCTGTAGTTGGTGTATGTGTCGCAACAGGTTCGGATTTTGCTCTTAATCCTTTAGGTTCATCTGCTCCTGTAAGTTTTTGTTCTTGCCCTTGTGTAAATGTTTTCACATCTGACGTTTCAAATCCATCAACTTGCTCTGTTTGCCCTTCCGAACTTCCCGCCGCAGGCATCCTGCATTCATGAATTGTCTCATCGCAAATCTCCTGCGGGTTTGCGCACCCGCAGTCATCACAGCAGTTTATTGCATCTTCCCATAGTTCGCATTTTCCGTTTCCGCAGACTGGCGCTGTGCATTCCTTTGTTTCCTCAGGGCAGTACTCATATGCCTTGCATCTGCAGTCGCGGGGGCAGTCATAACAATTCTCTGCAGATTCGCAAACACTGTTCCCGCACACCGTTCCTATATTCAGGCTCTGTTCTCCTGCTGTTTCATTTGACGTATTCGGACTTGTAATCTGCGGCTCTATTACAGTTCCAAGATTCAAATCAGCAGAAACAATGGTGAAAAGGAATAGGGATGCTAAAGTGAATATTAAGAAAAAGTCCCGCAATGAAATCAGTGGAGAGAGCTGATACGTTCCTTTACTAAAATCTTTTCTGAATATAAATCCATTCTCCAGCACCAGATAAAAATTCAATAATTTTAGCATCTTTTCACCAATAACCAACTTCTCCCATTATTAATAAAGATGAGAGGAAACACCAATTTCTCAAATTTCCGAATCATTTCAACCATTCATAAATTTTGGTTCATTTTATGAGCCCTTTTGAGGCGTTTGTGAGGTGTTTGGCGCCTTTGTGGCGCCTTTGTGGCGCCTTTGGCATCATTAATTCATAATAAGTGCCTTTTCCAGTAATACCTATTTTTCTTAACACACTTTTTTTAACAAGATTGTTAAGCTCCCTTGAAGCGCTTCTTTCTGAAACATCAAATAATTCCTGATACTTTTTATTAGTTATTTTACCTTCTTTTTTTACAAACATCACTGCCTTAACTTGCCTCTCATTTAAATCTAAATTTTTCAAATATTCTTCGGTGTAAATATCTTTTCTAAAAATTACTCTAAAACCCTGATATTCCTCAAACTTGGGTTCTGGCAATCCTTGTTTTAAACAGGATTTGATTATTCTATGAATTCCAGAGCCCCATCTTTCGATAAAAGCAGTATCGAAAAAAACTTGTGCAATTAATTTATTTCTCAAGACAGATTTATGTGGCTTGTATAGCTCTTCCAAAGTAATTCCTAAAGGTAATTTGCCAGAACTCCAAACAATTAATTTATCATCATAAATTCTAATCTGAATATCGCTTGATTCTGTATAATCCCTGTGACAGATTGCATTTATCACAGATTCTCTTAAAGCATCCAATGGGTATTCCCAAATCTCTTCTCTTCTTGGCTTTCCTGTTATCTCAAATTTTAGTTTTAGATGTCTTTTGATGAATTCTAAAGTTTTATCAACTTGTTCTATTATATTGTCTTCAATCAGTTCATCATCAATAATTGTTGTTTCATCTTTGAACCGGCCGCAATGAATTTTTGCCTGTGAAACAAACCTCTGCGGTTCTTTGCCAAAGAGCAAAATTGCCGCCCATGTTGGCCGGTTATCCTTTATTAGTTCAAGTTTTCTCAGAACATCCAAAGGCTTTTCTTTTATTTTCTTTCTTCCTGTTTCATTTGCTAATTTGATATAATCTTCAACTTTTTTCAAATCAATATCGTCTAAATCTGCATCTCTTGCCAAATAACTATCCCAAGAAGAGCCAGTTGTTTGTAAATGAAACTCAGCAATTTCTTTAGAACTTAGTTTTCTATTGCTGTTTTTAACTCTTATATAACAGACTCCTTTGTATGCTATAGGTTTTATAGGAGATTCTTTTATTGTTATTTCAACTGCAGTTTTTCTTTCAATATCATAACTTTCTATTTCAGGTATTAATGCGGGTTCTGTTGCTTGAGAAATTTTATTTATCCATCCCTTCAGGGTTTCTTTTCCAACTGACGCTCCTTTGATTTCTCCTTTATCATTTACACCTATCAAAATCGTCCCTCCATTAGTATTTGCAAAAGCAACTGCCGTTTCTATTGTTTCTTTATCAAAGTTTTCTTTAAACTCTACTTTCTGGCTCTCACCTTTTTCAATAAGTCTTAATAATTCTTTTTCATTCATCTTTCCACCAACACTAATTTCTCAAATTTCCGAATCATCTTATTTCAACCCATTCAGATTTTTGTTTTTCAGGTAGTGGAGCTTGGCTTTCCCAACGCACCGCACCAGAACCTTCCCTTCAGCTTCCATAATAGCCAGATACTTCGAGGCAGTAGCCCTATTGATTTTAAGAAATCCTGCTATTTCCTCAATAGTCAGGCCGTAATTTCTTTTCAGAAGAATTTTTGAGACCTTGTTTTTCGTGTCATTAACCATTAGTTCAACCCGGTATCCATCATCAATTAATCATTAATGATTAACATTAATAATCATTATCTATGTACATCGCTGTCAGATACTATAAATGGTGTCTATTAATGGTATATAAGCTTTTTGGTTTTACAAACCGCCCTTAATCCCGCCTTCATTCCTGCAGAAAAAGCTGTTTTGCCCTGCCAGCCAGCAGCCAGAAGAAATGAAGTATGATTACGTGCATCCTGAACATAGAACCTGTTCTTTGCACAATTCTCAGACTAAAGAAACTTTGCGTGTAAGCAATTAACATAACCTGCTTTCGTATGAAAAGATGAGAAGATAACAGCAACAAAAAGATTTAATATCCTGAATGTTGAAGAAATAAAAGAAATCAGAAATAACTTTGAATCCTTATTCTGGAAAATCCACACATATTTTTTCCATAATAAATAATACTCTTTTTAAGAAATCATTTAATTTAAACCCTAACCCTCTCTCAATTCGACACGATTAAAAGCGAGAGACAATATTCTCTTATCTTTAACTTTGGAGTCCAAATCTCTTGGCTTCCAGAAATCAGATTCAAAAACAACTTTAAGTTCGCCGTCAACCGCAATGTTTTTTGGTATTTTAATCGTCTTCTTGATTTTTTTCTCTTTATCAACTGCAAATTCCTCTATCTCAACATCGTTGGCAAATACCTTTAGAGGCCTATTGGTTAACGCCTTTGGAATAAAAAGGTCCGCCTCTAACTCATAGGGCTTGTTTGGAGATACCTCAAAACACATAGTGGGGTGTTTTCTGTTTTTGCCGCCCCATCTGAAATTATTCTCAGAGTCCCACCAGCCAGCAATTAATATTTTGCCCTCTTCCGCGCATCCATCCATATTTATGTTTACTGGCGAAAAAGGAATATTGGTTGGCTCTTCATGATGCGGCTTTCTTTCTGGTTTCATAACTTTTTGTTGATATGCTGGTTCCCCAAAAGGAGATTCTCTCCTTTGATTGAACAGTATCACATCCTGCAAATCCTCAAACTCAGACTTAAGGTCTTCCAGCAACTCAGTTATCTGCTTTGTCTTGCTCTCCAGATCCCTTGCTTTCTCCTTTAACACCTTAATCTCTTCATTCACTTTCAGGTAAATCACCGCCCCCATGCAGAGCGCCTTTTCAATTTTTTAATTTTATCTTTTAACCTTTTGCTTTCTCTTATCATTTTTTCAAGATTCTCGTCTATTTTCTTATATTTATTTGAAACATAAGCAACCTCGCTTTTCCTTCCACCTGTATAATAATAGTAAACCCACCGGATTATAAGGATTGCAAACAATATTAACGAAATTTTCACCCAGGAAGATAATCTCTTGGACTCAACATTGATTATTCCTTCTTTTGTGAAAGTGTACTTTTTTGAGTAAACAACATACCCGCTTACAATATATCGTCCTGCCTTCTTCGGGGTAAAATAAGTTGTCAAAGAGGCAGTATCTCCAACAGGTACATTCAACTCGTCACTCTCAAGTGTCTTAACAACATCACCCTCCAGCAGAATCTCGCCTTTGAACTTTGCAAGAACCGGAAGCTCTCCCTGATTCTCAAAAATGGCCTCTATTTTAAGAACCTCGCCAACCTTTGCCCAGACAGGTTTCCTGATTTCTTTAAGTTCCCCTCTTGTAGTTAAAGCGCCCTCAGGCATTAAGTCAAAAGTTAACAATTGTTGTTTTATCACATTGCCCCCAACATAAACTTTAACATCTGCCCAGTACTGCCCTTCAGGCAGTTTATCTGATGAAATGTTTATAATTGTAGTGTCTGATGTAGTAGGCCACACTTCATCCCCTGAAAAATTGCCGGATATTAAAACTTCTGTTTTGTTCTGGTTTAAGATATCAATGCCTATTTTAGGTGTCACTCTTACGTTTCCAAGATTTCTTCCTTTTATGGAAAAAGTAATAGGATAATCAATCTCTGTGCTCCTTACAGAGACGGATTCAACAACATAATCTAATATCTCTTTACCGGTAATATTCACAACAGCCAAAACATCAGCGCCAACCTCAATCCCCAGACCAAAAGCAACACCACCCTCTTCTTTTTCTACCTCAACCTCATCAGTTTCAGAAGGCACAATGTATATATGGCCATCATATTCTCCATTGGCTGCATCATTAGGTGGCTGTAAAACAACAATAAGATTTGTATTGGTCTTCGCAGGAACTGTAAACGTGCTTATTTCTGAAGATTTTGAAGGTGTTTTAATCAGTACGCTGACTTTCTCGCCGGATGGAAGTGGAACAAGCACCTCTTCAAACTGAAACGACACTTCATCCAACCTGAAAGCTATCCAGTCCTTATTCAAGCCATTGGCAAAAACATCATAGGTAATGCTATAGTCATTTGTATTCTGCACAATAATTTCTTTTTCCGCATAACCGCCCTTAAGCACATCATCAAAATAAAGTTTTGCAGGGCTTATCCCTATGCCCGCTGCATGAACTATGCCCATAGACAAAAAGATTCCAAGAATTGAAACTAAAAATATCTTCCTACAACCTGCCATTAAAACCCCTCATTAAAATTAATTATCGCTTTGAGTTTATTAATTTTTCATAAAAAAGAGTCTGTCAGGCATAAGAGATAAAAAAATATAATAAGAAAAAAGATTAAAAAAATAAAATTCCTGTAAAGCCTCTTAACTGTCAGCTGTCAGTAAAATCTGTGTTGTTCCTGTGCATGTTCCTGTAATACCCGTAAAAGGCGTTCTCACTCTCCACCAAAGCTCGTTTGGAGTTTCCCCAGAATCTGTTGTCTTAACCAAGTCAAACTTAGTGTACGCCACTGCACCGCTTGTAAGTTTTGTTGTATTGATTATCCTGAAATCTTCTTCATTAGTCTCATTAAAGTAAATTCCTTCATCATAACTAGTATCAACTTCTAAAGTTCCTGAAGTGCAACTAAGTGAACCAGGACCACTGGTTTCCTGGAAAGTTGCATCTACTATAATATTACCTGTGTTATTAGTAAGGGTTGACTTGGAATTTCCATGGGATGTATTGGCACCAAGCGCCTGTGCCGAAAACGCAAGTGTCGTATTAATAACATCTATTGAGCTAAGCGTCGCAACAGTTATTGAAGGATTTGACCTTGTTGCTGACATTGGAGTGGTTGCGCTACTAGTATCATTAACATTCATTGTTGCATTCCAGTTAGAACCTGGTTCAGCATGAAAAACCATAGAATAATGGCAGGTGTATATTTTTGCCGACGCGTTTTCATTTGCAGTCAGGTTTAAACAACTTGAATTCAGATAACAGCTGTCAATATCACCGGTAACCTGTGTTGTTATGCATAATGTCCCGTTTGCTGCATTCATATCATCATGCCCGTTCTTGTCATCTGCTGTTACATTACATTCTACTAACACAGTATTTCCTGAAGAAAGATCTATTGTATCATCCGCTGAAGTATCACTTTTTAAATCGCAGTTAACTACACTAAGTTCCGGAACCTCAGAACTTATAGAAATAGTTGTAGTAAGGTCATCTGCAGAAACCAATGGTATTGCTAAAATTACCAAAGCCAATATCAGGATTTTTAAGTCAGAGTTCATTGAATATCACGGTTGTAGATATAAATTATATCTGCACAGAAGGTATATATATATCTTTCGGTTTTTGCGGATTTGCACATAAAACAGAATCTGCACAAAAAATGGGCTATTTTGCACATTTATTGAATAATACGTTTAGCCGTAACTATTATATGTTTAGCCGTAACTATTCAAATGTATTATATCAAAAAATAATTCATTAAATTCTTTTAAAGTATGTTCTGTGACATTATCTCTGATTCTCAACATATATTCATCCTTTATAAGTATTCAGAATTGACTTCAATAACTGTGCAGCTTATTATTCTGCATAAAATGCAGGGATTTTTTGTGCAAATGTGGTTATTATGAAGAAAAAGGGTCTTTTACAACATCTTCTATGCTTTTTCCGGCAATTTTCTTTTCAGGCCGTTCCTGAATGACATCATTTCCATCGGATTTTTTTGTATCTCCTGCAGATTGTGGCTCGACCCTAAAAACGGTTTTCAGGGTCTCGGATTTTATTTCATTGAGTTCTTTCATCACCGAATCCCTTGAAAATTTTGTTCCCCGGTTTTTCTTTTTGGTCGCCAAAAACGCAACGGCTGCAAGCAATGCAAACAAGTACAAATCACTAACCGTTGTCTTTACCGCACCAACAAACCCGGTTATTCGGCTTTTAGTTGATGATAAAAAAGAGCTGTCTTTTGAAACCAACTCTACTTCCTGCTCTGGCTCAACTCCAAGAACATTCAACGTAAAAGTAGTTCGCTTGCTTACATCATACGATTTTGCCTCTATTTCAACTGTGTATTCCTGTGATTCGGCATCCTCTGGAACAGAGATAATCAGTTCAACATCCTCTTTTTCATTTGGATTCAACTGCGTTATCATTAAAGGATTCACGCTGTACCATCTGACAGGCGCTCCGCTCACATAAATATATATGTCCTCAAGAACAGACTGGCCTGTGTTCCTGACAGAAACCAGAACAGATTTTGATGAAGACGGCTCTGTATTTAAACTGGATATAGTGGAAATGCTAAGCTCTTTATTCATAATCACCTTTTGGTTAATGCTCAACGTATCATAAGCATAGAGTTGCTTTTCTGCCTTGAGTTCTATCGTAAAGGTTCCATCCTGCTTTGGAGAATTAAGCTCTACGTTGAATTTGCCATCAGAATCAGTGATAACACTGCCTGAAATGTCAAAATCAGACATATTATAAGTCACTTCAACACCGCTGACAGTGTTGTTTTTCCCATCAAAAACACTGCCGCGCAAAACAGCAGTCTCGCCGGCAGAATATTCATCTTTATCCAGTTCTGCAGCTAACCTAAGCGGATTAAGCTCGCTGATGGCAAAAGCAGACAACTCCGAAGCATCAAAACTTACTGTATTTGCGCCTGTATCAATAGCTGCTTCAATCTGCTCCCATATCCCGAAACATGATCTTTGGCCAAAACTCCAGCTTTCGCACTTATAGATTACCATTTGCTCCTCATTAACTTTTAAATCATCATATTTGATTTCAAAATCAACTTTGTTAAAAGATAAGGAGGACTCCAAAACAGCCACCTTTACTGCATTAATCTTATCCATGGCTTTTTCTTCCCCAAAATAATCGCACTTTATCGGCTCTGTTACTGAATCAGACAGGTTGACTCCATAAAATTTTGCTCGTACCTCAGGCAGAACCAGCTCAATATCATATGTCCCGGGAATAATATTCACAGAATAGCTCCCGGAATCACTGGTGTTGATTTTTTCTGATAAAGTGCCGGTTAATCTGATCTCTGCATCTTTTATTAAGGTATTTTCAGCATTTTTCAGGGTCCCTTCAAAAAGCAAAACAAATCTTATCGGAAGCGGTTTTGAACTTTTTTCTGAAATCCCATTATATGTAGCAACAATGTCAAGATTGTATGGAATCCCTTTCGGAATTGATTTAGGTATATTAACCAGAAGCTTCCAGACCCCCTGGGAATATGTTACCCTCTTGATGAATAACTCCTGCCCATCAAGCTCTGCCCTGAAAGTTGGTGCATCTTCATCAGTCAGTGCATCTGATTTGTGCATAACTTTAACTGTAATTTCAAGGTCCTGTGTATCTGACAATTCATAAGGTGTAAATAACGGCGGCTCAACAATGTCAACAACAAGCAGGGGCTTAATCTTCAGGCAGTCATAGCATGTAGTTGAAACAGTATGCTCATTATTATAGGTTGAATAAACTGTAATGTCATAATCTCCTGAAGCTATGCCCTGAATATCAGCTGTTAAATCCCAGTATTCCAGCGCAGGATAAGAACTTTGCAGTGGAACAAGAGCATCATCCAGATAAATTTCAAAGTCAGTCTTGCTCGGGGACGTTATCTCATTCCCGTCAATCCTGAAGTCATGCCTGATACTTAACACTTCATCTGTATATATTTCCGGATTCAGTAATGGAAAAACTGTACTTGTTAACTTACGTATATTAAACGAATTTGTGCAGTTGTTCGTTTCATTATCAAAATAAATTGTGACTGTATACCCTCCGGGAGGCAGCATATTATTAAGAGAAATATAGACATAATACTCAGTAGGCGTAGCATTTTCCAGAGCTATGCTCTCCACATCAACCGGCCCGCTTGGATAAGTTATATTTGCCCACACGTTTTCAGTCCCAAAAGGAACCTGGCAGGATAAATTCAGATTATTGCCAGTCAGCCATGTGCTCTTGTTCCCGTCCAGCCAGAACTCTGCGGGAGACAGACTGCACAAAGGTTCTGTTGCAAAAACAAGAGCCCCTGCACTAACTAAAAGAACTGCAATCAAAAGTAAGCTCCATTGACTGAATATTTTCATATTAACCCCACAAAATCCTGATTTTTTCAATATACTGTTTTAACAGTAAATCTCTTGGCGGTTCATAGGTTTTTCCAAGCACTTTTGCCGCAAGCTGCTTATACCCTATCGAAGCAGCTGAAAAAGGGCTGTAAGCTACCAGAGGCATTTTCTCAAACATGCTCCTTTTAACGTTTTTATCTTCAGGAATTACAGAAAGCATAGGAATTCCGCAAGTCTGTTCAATCTCTGCTGGATTCAATTCAAATTTATCATTAGTTACTCTGTTAACAACAACACCAAGGACTTTCTTCCCCATCTCTTCAGCAATTGTTATTACTTTCATTGTATTGGTTATGGTCGGCATCTCCGGATTCGTAACAACAATAACCTCATCACATGCTTTCAATATAGAAAGCGCATCCCTGTCCAGCCCTGGCGGGGAATCAACTATCACTATCCCCTCCAGATCCCTTAATACCTTTCTTAAATTATTCACTTTTGCATTAATCAAAGCTATATCCACAGAAGATGGAATTATCCTCAACCCTGTAGAGTGGATGTAAACAGAGCTGTAAATGTCTATCTTCCCGCTCAGAACGTCCTGAAAGCTCTTTGGAAACGAATAAAATCCCAACTGAAGCCCAAGATTCGATGCAGTCACATCTGTATCAACTACCATAACATTTTGACCAAAATTATGCAAAGCAGTCCCTAAGTTAACAGCAGTTACTGTCTTGCCAACACCCCCTTTCCCGGAGACAATACCGATAATTCTTTGTTTGCTCATTTCTTAATCCACCACACAATTCTTTTTAAGCCAATCTTCACTTCTTCATTCTTTCCGTCTATAATGCCAAAAGCCTTCAGTTTGTAACAATGGGTATTCGCAGTAGCCCACGAAACATTAATTTCCTTGGCTATTTCATACGTAGAAAGAAGTCTCTTGGAAGTTTTCAGGAGACTACGAATTAATTCATCTGCTTTATTCAAACCCATACCTGAATCTTCCATAATACCAACTTTTGAGATATTAAACTATTAAACTATTGTCATTTAAATATG
>DAOVKX010000078.1 GCA_030631505.1 Candidatus Nanohaloarchaea archaeon | reverse complement strand
ATAATTCTTAAATCTCACCGCTCCAACCTACCTTTCCCGCTTGGAATAAATTTCTGAATATCGAAAATATTAATCTGCTTTAATTTTTCCCTGTCTTTATCTTTTAGCATGCTCATTAACCGCCCTTTGATTTTCTCGGCAAGCTGTTTTGATTTCATGTCTCCGGGGCCTGTTATGACAAACTTCGGGCATCTTTTTCTCACAGATTCTATAGGGCCTGAAATGACATTTTCACCGTCAAAGCCAAATGCCAATCTCAATTCAGGCTTCAGCCGGTTCTTTTTTCCGTAAATCATAAATGCTCCTTTTGAAATGTATTCCCCAGAAGGCGCTTTCTTGGAAACCTGTTCAGGCGTCACCCAGTAAACATCAACAATCCCGACGCCGGCAGACCATGCCCTTGAGTAAGAGCCGGTAAACTGCGCTGTTTCCTCAATGGTTTTTTTACCTGGCTTTTTGCCCTTTGTTTTCACCACGACAAACGGAGAGCCGGTTATGTCAGCATGGAACACAATGTCATCCTTGTCTGTGTGTTTCTTAATCAGTATTTCGTTGGTTGTCGCATCCCTGCCCCCAACACACAAAAAACCTTCAGAACTCTCAAACCACCTGAATTTTTCAAACCATTTTTTTGGCCCGGTTTCCTTTTTCTCCGGAAGCTTAACTGCAACATCCTTGACTTTTTTCTCCATTTCTTTCCGGGTTCTCTCGAGCGCTTCTATCGCCCCTCTTATTTTTCTTTTGCACTCTTTTGCTTTGTTGTAATATGTCTCCACATTCTCAGGTATGGATTTACCCAGTTCTACTACAACCTGTTTCCCTATGTTCACACAAACGCTCTTGTTTTTCAAGTCCATAGACTCAATAATTTTGTACTTTTTCAAATTTTTCCTGACATTTATCCAGCCAGAGAGTTCCACATCTTTTTGTATCTCCTTAATCAAATTATCTAAAACCATGTATTGGTTATACATCAATTCCGCTGTTTCTTCTGCTTCTTTTTGCTTTTCCTCAAGATTCTTTATTGTTTTTTCCTGCTGCATTTCCCTGTGTTTCAACGGCTCTTTCACAATATCTTTTTTTGAGCCGGCATCTGTCCGGGTTATAAAAAATTCATCGCAGGTTTCAGAGAATGTTCCGAATTTTTTATTTTCATTCCCTTTGTAAATCATCAGGCCAAAGGGCGCAAAATCAAGGGGTTTGCCGTTTTCATATACTATATAGGGGCTTATTTTCTGCCTGCTTAACTTTTTTACTGCTTTAAGAATTCTTTCAACTTCATTTTTTTCAAGTTCTGTGCATTTTTTTGTTTTTTCCAGTTTAGACATGAGGCAGACTTCCTCTGCATATTTGCCTCCCATACTCAACTCCCGCGCAAGAAAAGCAACTACCTGTTTTCCGCTTTCCCTAATCTGTCCGTGCAGAAAATCCGCATCAAGTTTAAAGGGGTTGAGCGCTGGAGGCGGCATACTGTAACATTCCCCTTTCTTCAGTGTCCTGTGCTTCCATTTCCGCACGCTGGGCAAATCAATTATTTTCCCCTGTGCATCAGTTAAAATTACCTCACCTTTGCCGAACAGTTCCACGATTATCTGGTAATCACCTGTTTTAATAATGACTACTCTTTCAAAATCATGCTGAATTATTTTTTCTATTCTCTGGCCGGTTAAATATTTCCGCAACACCATGCAGAACCGCAGCGGCTTCTGCGGATACTCATATTTATAATTTGTCAAAAAGAACTTCCCGCTGCCAATGACCAGGGTTCTGGAACCCTGCCCTGCCATATAAATAATTAAATGAACCTCTCCATCCCTCTGGTAAACCTTCCTTATTTTCCCGCCCAGAAGGTCCTGCAGTTCGCCAACAAGAAATTTAATGTCAAGACTGGATAGTTCCGGCATAATTAAATGTTAGGGTTAATGTTTTATAACATTTGCGACTATACGAAGTGGCGAAGCCAATTTGGGAAAGCGAAGTGCAACGAGCTTTCTGTATAGTCGCTGTTATACGAGGGTAAGGGGCGTTAGCGACGAAAGCGCAGCGTCCCCTTGGGTCGAAAGAAAGACCTTATCGAGTGCGAAGCACAATAAAAGACACCACTCATGGGTTGGGGGCATTAAGCTACTAAGTCTATTACTTTTTTATCGAATAATTTAATTTTTAGTAGATTCAATAATAAATTATATTCAATCTTCTCTAATGTTTTATTTAATTTGAATGCGTTAGCAATCATTTCATGTTTCCTTTTGATAGATAATATTTTATTAATCAGCAGAGGTTTATGGTTTTTGTTAATAATCATCTTTGCTACATCTTCTCCTGAAGCCATCGCGAAATATATCCCTTCTCCAGTAAGGCCCGAAGTAAATCCAGCAGCATCACCTACTAAAAATTTATTATTAAACTTATAACCTTGGTAATCATAATTGATTGGAGCACCTTCAAATCTTACAGAAGAGATAGGAATATTATTTTCTAAACACCATGAATTAAGATTTTCCTTCAATTTTTTTGAAGGTATTAACCTTGGATCACTGCCTGTACCTATTGAAGTTAACCCTTTATGGGGTGCAATCCATGTAAACCACGGACCAAATTTATCAGCATCAAAATGAACTTCCATATCTTTGAACTCTTTTTTAACCCAATACTGAATGCCAATGCCTATATGTTGAGTTAAACCCAGACTCTTTCTAACAATTGAAGAACTACCATCCGCTCCAATTATGTTATCACAATATATTTTTTCTCCGTTTGCCACAACATAATTTTTACCTATGTCTGAAACTGAAGAACCAAATATGATATTCGCTCCTGATTTTTTTGCTTCTCGGTACATATATTCGCTTAATTCTTTTCTATTTAATGTAGCCACAAATGGCTTATCATATTTTACTTTGACCTTCCTATGTGGTGTTGTAACAATTATTTGTTTAAATTTTCTTTCAAATAGTTTATCTGGTAATTGCATATATCTGGTTTTCTCAGATATTCCCCACATTCCAGTACATATCTTTCTATCAAATTTTGATTTTCTCTCAACAAGAATAAAATCTTCATTATTATCTGCTAAACTTTTGGCACATCTAAGTCCTGCAGGACCTGCTCCAATGATTATTGTTTTATATTTCTCCATATTAATTAATGATATAATCTGTTATTTATTAAATTTATCATAATGCCTCCAACCCCTTTTGATTTTTTAGGTCTTTCTTTCGATTTCATATAATTCTTTTTAAAATAGATTACTGGTTTCTGTTTTGAAATACTGAAAAATCAAGATTTTTAAGATTTTAAATCATATAAATCGTATTATTTATTATTACTTGAAGCTTTTGAATCTTTAACTGTGATGGTGTGAATACCCAAACAATAAATTTAAATTTTTAACTCTTCTTGTTTATATTGGGGTGAAACTGTTGAATAATATTAACTATCAAGAAAGAATTGAGGGGTTAGAAAAATTAGAGAGGTTAGTGCACGAATTGATTAGAGATAAAGGTGTGTTACCTAAAATAGCGATTGAGGCACCGCATTTAAAAAATGGTTATTCTAAGTTAGGGAAATCAAATGAACAACCTTCTAATGGTGGGAATATCATTACTAGAGGGCTCAACTGGATAGGATACCTGTTCAGTGAGCGTAAACTTACTGAGGAAGAATTAGAAAAAAGAACAGAAGAATTAAAAGGAAGTATTGGAAATATAGTTTATCAACTCAAAGAAATTAAGTCGGATTTATGATTGTTTATTTTCTAACATAAAGCCCTCGGAATTTCTTACAAAATAGTATTTGATGACATCCCCCACACTATCATAAAAACTACCAGAGTTTTTAAGGACCTCGAAAATCTCAGATTTTCGCAGGAAGTCCACAGATTTCCTGCTGAATTATGTTAATTTTCTGTGCCTATTTCTATTAGAATCAGGAATACGGTGATGCAATTTTAAAAACAATTAACCCCTAGCAGTCTTTAAAGTCAGGAACGCCACTAACTAAATCAATAGTGACGCAATCTAAGTTTGTAATAACCCAGACAGTTCTCTGCCATTTTTACATCTTCTGGTGATAAGTGTTCTATTTTTGAGGGTTCAGCGGGTTTTCCTCTTATCCAAATCTCTTCTCCATCAATAGACCTACTATCAAGGTCTCCATCAATGTATAAAGCCTTACATAATTTGCCAGGACTTTCTATAAGTAAGTGCGCTAAATCCGCATTAGTAAACCCCTGTAGCTTCTCTATTCCTGATTTGGGTATTAAGGCGCGAATAGTTATAACCGAAGGTTTTCCTTCCCTTAGAGTGCTAATAGCCAGTGTCTTGTAACCTCCTTGGCCTGTGTGAACAAATATTTTGCCCGGGGCATAATATAATCCTTCCCTGGTTGCTGTCTTTCCTTTACTGCAACCATAAGCTCCTGTTT
>DAOVKX010000056.1 GCA_030631505.1 Candidatus Nanohaloarchaea archaeon | reverse complement strand
CTGAAATTTTTGTAGGCATGCCTGAATGAACACGCTCTTTATCAATGATAATTCCTGAGATTAAAGTGGTGTCATCAATTGATGCCCCTTCCTTTTTCTCCATTTTGATATTATCTAAATCAATTACAATCTTGCCATCTTCTTTTTCTGTGACCTGAGTCACAGCAGTCATTGCGATTTTTGCAAGGAATTCTTTTGCTGCCTCGCTTGATTTGCCTGTCATGGCAGTCATTGCAATTCTCTCTAAAAGTTTGGTGTCTTTCAGCGTTGCATCCATACCGAGGTTATCTAAATCAGCCAATGCCTTTTCCTTGGCCATCTTGTAGCCATGAGCAATGATTGTTGGATGTATGTTCTGTTCAATCAAAGCTTCAGCGTTTTTAAGCAGTTCTCCTGCCAAAATGACAGCTGTTGTTGTTCCATCGCCTACCGCTTCATCCTGCGCTTTTGCAATCTCAACCATCATTTTTGCCGCTGGATGCTGGATTTCCATTCCATCCAGGATTGTAACACCATCATTTGTTATTATTATATCCCCCATAGAATCATTCAGCATTTTATCCATTCCACGTGGACCTAATGTAGTCCTTACTGCATCAGCAACTGCTTTTGCAGCAGCTATGTTCATCTTTTGCGCATTCTTGCCTGTATCCCTGAGAGTTCCCTCAGGCAAAATAAAAATAGGTTGTCCACCTAATTGCGTCATTAAATCACCCCTTCTGTTATTCTTCTCTTATTATAATTAAATTATAAATAAGAATCAGTAAACTTAATATATATCCTAAATCTTTTAAAGTTTTTGTTTTTGCAATCACAAAGCGAAGTAATCAGGAAGGGTTGGTCCGTTTCCCTACTCCAAGTGCATGTTTATATATTTCCTCGACTTTAGGAAGTTTACCACATTTTTCGATTATGTATTCGTGAACTCTATTTAATTCCTTCATTCCTTTGCTATTTTCTGCAACCTTCTCTACAATTTCTGCAAGGACTTCATGGCCTGAAGATGTAGCACCATAATAATTAACGGTTTTTTTTATAGCCCACGAAGGTGCGTCAAATTTACCTCCGTTTTTAGCAGCTTTGTATATAGAACTAGGACCTCTCCCATGATTGTGCAGGTAAAACAACCATATGTATTTGGCTTCCCTCCCCATTTCCCTTAAAACATTCACAGGAGCACTTACAATATCAAGAACATAACTCTTGCCATTTAAATGCGGCTCAGCATCATCTCCGGAATCCCCCAACATAAGTTCACCCCTAATCCTGAAACGAATAAGATAATCCTCTATAATAAACATAAATCTTTAAAAAGTTTACTCCTGCGAACTGCCGTTTGTACTATCAGCAGGTGAGGAATTTAATGTTAAAGTATTTAAGAACATTTAATCTCCATAATTTGGTATGGTTTTTCACTAATTGCCTAAGTTAATTAGGTCTTTCATATATACCGGAAGTTTTTCTTCTAAAATTGGCTGTATTTCCTTGAAAAAGAATTCTGCGACATCTGAATTGTGACAACCGTCTTCACTACTCTTAACTACTGTGATATTGTAGTTGTCATGAGCATATGGTTTGTATTCTGTAAATTCAGCATATACTCCCTGTTTATCTAAAGCAGAAATAAAAAGGTCCGGAACGCCTATGCTCAAAACTTTTTTATCTTCTACTTCTGCTCTTTCATACTCATATCCCACAATGATTGCGTATTCGTCGCCTTCAAACACTATAGGTATTCTAAACTTTTGTGTTAGTTTTGATTCTAAACAAATGTCGCCAATTTTATTTGGAAAACTTGGTTCTTGAATTATAGAATCCATTTTTTCACCTTCAACTTAGAAACTTTTAAGTAGTTAAAATATTTAAATCTATCATCATTCGAGACACTTTAATTTCATTTAAACGTTCTTTTACTCCTAAGCTATCTAATAACTCAGTACTATACTCTGTTGATTTATAACCTTGTTCAGTGTTAGAAATTATATCTGCTTCCTCAAGTATATCTAAATGATATTTTAAATATTTTGGTGGATCATTAAAATAATTCTTTAACTCAGAAAACGGTATAGGTTCAAAAGCGTAAACAAAACCAATCAGATACATTCTGGCATCATTGTATATACAATTTGCCATTGCTTCTGCGTGTTCTTTATCCTTACTGATTTCTTCAAGAAAAGGGAGTGCCATAAAAACATAATAAACATTCAAATATATAAAATATGTTATGAAAAAACTTCTTTTTGGAACTGCAGGGATTCCCCTGAGCGCAAAAGAACAGAGCAGTGAAAACGGTGTGGCAAGAGTCAGGGAGTTGGGGCTTGATGCAATGGAGCTTCAGTTTGTCCGCGGAGTGAGAATGAAGAGGGAAAAGGCAGAGATTATAAGGAAGATTGCGATAGACAGAAATGTAGTGCTGACAGCGCATGGCCCATACTATATAAACCTGAATTCTGCGGAAAAGGTAAAAGTAGAAGCCAGCATTAAAAGAATTCTTGATGCAGCAAGGATGACAAATCTCTGCGGCGGTTATTCTATGGTTTTTCATGCCGCTTACTACATGAAAAAAGAACCTTTGGCAGTATATAATACTGTAAAAAGAAATCTGGAAAAAGTTATTGAATCCTTAAAGTATGAAAACAACAGCATATGGATACGGCTGGAAACAACAGGGAAAAGAACCCAGTTCGGCACTCTTGACGAAATACTGGATTTAAGCCAGGAACTAAAAAACATCATGCCCTGTGTTGATTTTGCCCACCTGCATGCAAGAACAAACGGGAAAAACAACACTTATGACGAGTTCTCGGGCATGCTGGAAGACATTGAAACTGCGCTCGGAAAAAACGGCCTGAATAACATGCATATTCATGTGTCAGGAATAGAGTATAATGAAACAGGTGAGAGAAGGCACCTTGATTTAAGGAAATCAGATATGAAATACAAGGAACTCATGAAAGCCCTGAAAGACTTCAAAGTTAAGGGTGTTTTAATCTGCGAAAGCCCGAATATAGAAGAAGATGCGCTGCTGATGAAGAGGGTTTATGGGGGAGTTTAACTATTTTTAATCAAAGTTCCCAACTATTTTCTCAAAAAGAAACCTTTAAAAATATTGAAGATAAAGAAATAGTTATGAATACACTTACAATTAAATCTGAAGAGCCTGTAGTTATCGTACCGGTTCGTGAGTACGAAAGTATGCAGGAAACTTTAGAAATTCTTAGTGATAAGGGTATTATGAAACAGATTAGAGAATCAGAAGAATGCAGGAAACAAGGTAAAAAAGCTGTTGATTTTGAGGTTATAAAGAAAAAAGCTGGTTTCTAAAAGTCGTCTTTATGTTTAATTGCTTCTATTTCTATTAATTTATCGTTTTCATTAATTGTAAATACAATTCTAAATCTTTTCTCAAATCTATATGTCCATTTTCCATGTAAAGGAAAATGTAGAGGTTTTCCGAAAATCTTAGGATTCTCCTTTAATTTATCAATTATTTTATTGAATATTTCTTGTTGTTTTCTATCTAATTTTAAATATCCTCTTTTCACAGGTTCCAGAAGCCGTACATTGTAAACCATAAGGAATAATAAGTGGGCTTTTATTTATAATTAACCTCTGATGACACCCATAATCCGAACAATACTATTCAGCGAGAACTAAGAGTATTCATAACAATTATGTTGGAGGATTAATCTTATAATATTCCTGACCCTTTTCTGTTTTTTTATCTATAAATCCAAAAAAATGCAATGCCCTCACATCGTGATAAATTGCTGTTTTTTCATTTAGAAATGAATCTGCGTCAATCCATAAGTCTTCTCCAAATAAATCTTTTAGACTGTTGAATGTATCAGCTACACCCTCAGTTATGACACATCCAAGAGATTCTTCTCCATCACCGGAACCAAGATAAGGTTTATGTTTCTCCTTATTTGCAGCATCTTTTTGTTCATCATCCTCAAAAAAATCTTTAAAGAAAGATTCAAAACCTTTAATCATAGAACTATATTCTTCATCAAGTTTCGGGAAATAATCTTCAAACTCTAAAATATTTTCTTGTATTTTATCTTTATTACTCCCCGACTTTAGTAAAGTATTATTTATAGATTCACTAATTTTTTTACTAATAATCTCATAAGGTTCACTAATTTGTTTTAGTTTATCAATGACCTCCCTTTGCTCTTTTTCTATGTTCCTGGGTTCTTTCTCTAAACCATATCTTTTGGCTAACTCATTTTCTTTTTCCTCAAGTTTTTTATCTATTTCAAAAAAAGTTTTGAAAATAGAGTCAATATTGTTAATTATATTACCATAGTTTCCCTCAAGTTTTGAAAAACAACCGTATAGACTTAAAACAGTATTATATAACTTCGTAGAATCCATCTCTTGAGAATTAGATTTGATATCTTCAAGAATTGTTTGCATCTCTTTTTTGGTAATAGTATACGGTTCACTAATTTGTTTTAGCGTCATACTAAATTCATCTTCTTTCTCCATGTTTGATATATCAGGCATGAACCCACCACTATGACATTAGGTATAAAAATATTTATCTTTGAGTAGGCGACATGTTGATGAAAAAGGTTCATGAGTGTGTTTGATTCTCCCACATATTCGAAACTCTGCGCACAAACTTTAAAATACATTTACTCATACAAGATATACTATGGAGTGGATTACTGCAATTGGGTTGGTGGCAGCAACGTGCACAACTATTTCATTTTTGCCGCAGGCAGTCAAAATTATAAAAACCAAACATACCACTGATTTGTCATTAGATATGTATTCAATATTAACTATGGGTATATTTTTGTGGGTTGTGTATGGAATTCTCATTAAGGACCTGCCTATTGTCATTGCAAATACAATATCATTAGTATTTGCTGGCACTATTTTGATTCTTAAAATTAGATATAAATGATTTTGGAATAACCGAAAAAGGAAAGAAAAAACAGGTTTTCCAAATCGGAGCATTACTGGCATGTTTCATACTGCCTGAACCTTGTCCCGCCAGTGCATTTTACAAGATTTTCTTTTATTAATTTCTGCATATAGTTCCTGTAAGTTCTTTCTGACAACGGCTTGCCTGATGATTTTTGATACTCTTCAAACAAAACATTTGAATCTATTTTTTCATGTTTCTTAACAAGTTCATAAAGTAAATGCTGGTCCTGGTTTAACCCATCTATTGCCCGCTCTTTTTTATAAAAGCCAAGCTCTTTTGAAGCTTCCTTTACGTTTTCCAAAGTTATTTTGTCCGATGTTTTTTCAGCGATTAAAGCTGATTTTCTCAGAAGTTCTATAGCAATTCTTGCATCTCCATTTGCTTTTAATGCTATTGCCTTTAACCCAGTGTCTTCTATAGAGCCGGGATTAAAGGCATACTCTGCTCTTTCTTTCAATATGTCGAATAACTCTTCCGGCTTATATGCAGGAAATTCTATGGAATCAAGCGCCAATGAACTCTTGATTCTTGCGTCCACGTTCATCAGCGCATATCTGTCATTTGAAATACACACAATCCCGTAACCGCTTCTTGACAATGTGTAGAGAATTTCATCTGAAGACAGCCGGTCAACTTCATCCAGAGCAATGATTAACGTCTTGCTGATTTTTTTAAGGTTGCCTGTTATTATCTGGATTAGCTCCTGCGATGATTGTTTTGGCGTGGCAAACAGCTTCAGGGCAGATACTATCTCGCCGAGTATCGCGTTTGTGCTTGGCTTTTCCCAGCAGTTTATGTAAACCGTTTTTGCATTGCCCGTGTGATTTTCAAGTTCGCTGAACATCCATCTGACCAGCATTGTTTTGCCAACTCCCGGAGAGCCATGCAAAAAGACGTTTCTTGGCTTTCTTCCGGCAGCGATGGGCTTCAGGCAGTCTGCCAGATACTGTTTCTGCCCTTCCCTGTGGAGCAGCTGTTCCGGAATAAATGCTTCCAGCAGAACAGACTCGTTTTTTATTATCGTTTTTTCCTGATCAAAAATTGACATAAAAAGATTTGGTCGGGAAAGTTTAAATTTGATAAACATGTTTTGGTTGTAAATAATGATAGGTAATATACTTAATTCTTCATAAGTTGAATCCATAATCCATCTATTTAAATATAGTTCTCAATATCAAAATATGAAGATGAATAAATATAATGGATTAAATAAATTTGGTATTTTTCTTAAGTATCACACATATAATTATATTGTAAACCCATTTGGGAAAATCCTATTTTATTTTATGGCCTTTTTGAATTCGGTTTACTTAAAAGGTACTGATCTTTTTCTTGCGATTATTGTTTTTATACCAACAATACTTTTCATAGAATGCATTATAACCATTTTAATTAACCCCGAATTTAATTCAAAACAAAAAGAATCCCTAAATAAAATATTTGGAATAACAGCCTTCTTTTTTGCGATACCATTTATAGCGTCATTATTTCAAATATTCCCATTAATACCTATTTCTTCCACATTTATTCTTATAGGATTTGTATATAAGTTAGGAGCTATTTCAGAGAAAATAGATAATTATACCCATAAAGCAGGCAATATCTTACTAATGGGACTGATAATTTGTTTTTCAATATCTTTCGTTTCTTTTAGAAAGATTAATGACCCTTTTTTAATTAACTTCTTCCTTTTTTTGTCTATTTCAATACTACTTATTCGAATAATTGATTTTTTCCCAAGACTGCATTTTTCTTTAGAAGTAGATACAGAAGAGTATGTAAAAAAACACAAAACATTCAAAGATAAATTAATCAGAGTAAAAAAAGGAATTTTTCATAAGTATTCTTCCTCAATCATTGTTGATAAAGCGATCTATTTAGATAATTCTATTATAAGAAATGACAAAGGAAATGTAGTTAAAAATAAGAAAAAAATATCAACAATTAAAAAATTAATTGAATATAAAAAAAAGTTGGTTTCAATAAAAGAGGAAAATAAAAGAAAATTGTTGTTAAGACTAATTTTGTTCCCACTATCGTTTCCTTTATTCATTTTTCTAAATAATAAGATCACATTATT
>DAOVKX010000047.1 GCA_030631505.1 Candidatus Nanohaloarchaea archaeon | reverse complement strand
TTGTTTATGGTTATTGTATTGCCTATATTTGCATGGTTGAGACATTCATTTGCTGATGTGGCAGTTGCCCTTCCTTTTGGCTTCCCTGTAATCGGGAGTGAGGTTGGATGGCTTGGGCTTTACATTATTGTATCATTCCCAACTACGATATTGTTCAGGAAAATATTCGGTGTTATGTAATGAAACCGCAACACAGGTCGCATTCACTCAAGAAGAAGAAAGTGAAAACGCCTAGCGGAAGCAACAGAATTCATTTTAAAAGTAAAAAAGTAAAAAAATCTGTATGCAGCTCCTGCGGCGGCATACTGCATGGGGTTCCAAGAAAGCGCCCGACAGAATTAAAAAAGCTTGCAAAAACAAAAAAGCGCCCGCAAAGGGTTTTCGGAGGCGTTTTGTGTGCTGGATGTACAGAACAAAAAATTAAAAATAAACTGAGGGAAACCAATGTCAATAGCTAAAGTAGGGAGAATCTGTGTGAAATTACGAGGCAGAAACGCAGGAAAACACTGTGTAATCACAGAGGTTCTGGATGACACCTTTGCAGAAATTACCGGACCTAAAAAAATAACAGGCATAAAAAGAAAACGATGCAATATTGTTCATCTTGAACTGACCAAAGACGAAATCAACATCAAGAAAAAGGCAACAGATGAACTAATTGAAGACGAACTTAAAAAGGTAAAACTCCTGAAAAAATTTAAGGCAGGAATTAAATTTAATGATTTACATGAACGATGAACTAATAGAAAAGGAATGCTGTGAAACAGACCCCAACTATGGCTGCAAGCCGCATGAACGAAAAATGGATGAATATATAAAAAACAACATAGTCATAATAGATAAACCAAAAGGACCAACATCACATCAGGTTAGCGCATGGGTAAGAAATATACTCCATGCGAAAAAAACAGGCCACGCAGGAACACTGGATCCCGGAGTTACAGGAGTGCTTATTGAAGCAACAGACAACGCAACAAAAATAATCCCTGCACTTTTGAACAGCGGAAAGGAATATGTCTGCCTGATGAAACTGCATAAGCCGATTGAGGAAGACCGGATACGCAAAACCGCCAAAAAATTCACGGGAACTATCACGCAGATACCACCTGTAATGTCAGCAGTCAAACGGAGAAAAAGGCAAAGAACCATATACAACCTTGACATTTTGGAAATAGACGGGCAATATGTGCTTTTTCGGGCAGATGTTCAGGCAGGAACATACATAAGAAAACTATGCACTGATTTCGGGAAAGAGCTTGGAGTGAATGCGCATATGCAGGAACTCAGGAGAACAAGAGCTGGTCCATTTAGCGAAAAGAGCTGTGTAACACTTTATGATTTAAAGGATGCATACGAATTTTGGAAAACGGACAAAACTGAAAAATATTTAAGAGCAATTTTAAAGCCGGCGGAAGAGGGTGTCTACCACCTAAAAAAACTGATAATAAAAGATTCTGCTGTTTCAGCAATCTGTCATGGCGCACCGCTTTATGCAGGCGGAGTGTGCAAACTAAGCAATAATATTGAAAAAGAAGATTTTATCGCTATACTGAGTTTAAAGGGTGAACTTGTTGCACTTGGTAACTCCAGTATGAAAAGTGAAGAGATGGCAGAGAAAAAACAAGGTGTTGTCGCAAAAATCAGCAGAGTGGTGATAAACACCCAGACGTACCCTAAACGGTGGTAATAGTCCAGAAATGGTTTATATGGTAAAAAAGGACTTATTAAAAATAATAGCATGCCTTAAATGCAAATCGCCTGCCCTAAGGAGTGGTGATTTTTTAATCTGCAATGAATGTAAAATTGCCTACCCAGTTTTGGATAAAAACATCCCGGATATGATAATTGATGATATATGGCCGTTGGAAAAAGCCAAAAAAGTAAGTTTCAAACATAATATAATCAAGGATTAAACTTCAAATTTATTGTGCTGAGGTGGCTGAGCCAGGTTAAAAGCGCTGGACTTGAGATCCAGTGGGTTTTATAATCCGCGCAGGTTCAAAACGGCTGCAAAATCAACTAAAAAATTGCGAGCAATTTTTGGTTTCCAAAAAACACTCTGCGTTTTTTAGAAGCCGGTGCTTTTTGGGTTTCGCGCTTTGCGCTCAAGCCCAATTTTGCAGTTGGTGATTTTAGAATAAAAGAATTACCAATTATTTTAATAAAGCGATATGGTTTTGCAGTTTGTGAGTGTCCTGCCCTCAGCGTTCAAAGGTGAAAAAATGAGTGATGGAGAACAAATAGTAAGAGTACAAGGTGCTGATTTAAGAGGAAATAAAAAAATAGCGGTAGCGCTAACTAAAATAAAGGGAGTTGGCTATAATCTTGCGAAGAACATTGTACAGGTGTCAGATATAAATGAAAACAAAAAAGTGTCTGAATTAAGTGAAAATGAAATCAAGAAACTGGAAGATATAATCAGTGATCCTGGTAACTATGGAATACCTTCGTATATGCTTAACAGGCAAAAGGATTATGAAAGCGGTGAAAATTTACACATTACAGGTTCAGAACTGCAGGTTCTGTTAAGAGACAACCTTAACAGACTGAAAAAAATCAGGTCCTATAGGGGTATAAGGCATGAAAAAGGACTTACAGTCAGGGGACAGAAGACGAAATCTTCATTCAGGCATGGAGGCCCTGCACTGAAAAAGAAACAATCAAAAAAATAAAGGTAGATTCAAATGGGTGACCCAAAAAAATCGAGAAGGCATTACAGCAGACCATTAAGACCTTATGAAAGCGAGAGAATCAAGGATGAGAAAATATTGATGAGAAAATATGGCCTGCGAAGGAAAAATGAGATATGGAAAGCAGAGAATGTACTGAAAAAAATAAGGAAACGGGCAAAGGATTTAATTGCAGTGAGGAATCCTGAAGAAAAGGAAAAATTTATTAAAAAACTTATACATAAAGGTTTTATTCCTGCAGATAATACCACATTGGATACTATTTTAACTTTAACTGTGGAAAACATTCTGGACCGGCACCTTGGGAGCATTCTGCTTAAAAGAGATTTGGCAAACACAGCGATACAGGCGCGGCAATTTATCGTGCATGGACATATAACCGTAGGCAATCACAAAGTTACATCACCGGCTTACATAGTTTCAAGGGATGAAGAAAACGACATCAGGTACAATGTCAATTCAAACCTGAACAACTCATTTAAATTAAGGGTCAAGAAACCAGATGTAACTCCGAAGCCACATGATAAAACAAGAAAATCTGGCGGTAGAAGAGGGAGAAGGGTGTAATAATGAAAAGGGAAGGAGTAAAAGAGCGATGGGGTATAGCCCATATTTACAGCAGTTCCAATAATACTCTCATTACAATTACAGACATCAGCGGAGCAGAAACTTTATCAAAATGCAGCAGCGGTATGGTTACGGACAAGTCCCGGCTGCAGGGAACACCTTATCCTGCTATGCAGGCCGCAAGGAAAGCAGCAGAAGAAGCAAAAGAAAAGGGGTTAACTGGAGTCCATGTAAGAGTAAGAGCTCCCGGAGGGCATAAATCCGAGAGTCCCGGACAGGGCGCACAACCGGCGATACGGTCACTAATCAGAACAGGTCTGAGAGTTGGCAAAATAGAAGATGTAACTCCGAAGCCACATGATAAAACAAGAAAATCTGGCGGTAGAAGAGGGAGAAGGGTGTAATAATGAAAGTTAAACTATTGAATAAGAAAACTGATTTTGTTGAGTTTGAAATAAAAAACACAAATACCGGCTTCGTAAATGCATTAAGAAGAACTATGCTCAATAAAGTTCCAACATTAGCCATAGAACTGATGGATGTTGTCAAGAATAGTTCTGCATTATATAACGATATCCTGGCGCACAGACTGAGTTTAATACCATTAACGTTTGATTTCAAAGATAATGTTGAAAACTATCAGGTTAAATTTGTTTTGGAAAAAAAAGGACCTTGCACTGTTTATGCAAAAGACCTTAAAAGCACGGATAAGAAAGTTAAATCATGTTACCCTGATATAGTAATTGTTAAATTGTTAGAAAACCAAGAGATAAAACTGGAAGCAACTGCTTTGTTCGGTAAAGGAAAAGAACACGCAAAGTGGATTCCTGCCAAAGTCGGTTATATGTATTATCCAGATTCAAAAACATTAAAAGAGCATGGTATGGATAAAGGAGATATAGCTGAATATGAAAAAAAAGCTTTAGAGGTAAAGGGGGATGAAACCCGGATAATTGTTAATGTTGTTTCAATTTCAGGACAAAAACCAGAAAATATTGTATTAAACGCAGTAGAAATACTACAAAAAGAATTAAAAGAATTAGAAAACAAAGTAAAGCAGGAAAAATCAGGAACCAAAAAACCAAAGGTGGCGAAAACCGTTAAAAAACCCAAAAGCAAGGATAAGAAAAAATAAGTGCAGGGGTCGCCAAGTCTGGTCTGAACTTTTTAGTAAATGCACTTTGTCAAAAAAAGTTCAATCAAAAACGTTTGTGTTTCACGAACTAAAAAATTGCGATGCAATTTTTGGTTTCTAAAGAACCTTTTTGGTTCTTGGAATCCAAAACATGAAAGTGTTTTTAGATTCCAAAAAGCGAAGCTTTTTTAGAAACTTACGTTCGTTCAAGCACAATCTTGTGTTGTACAAAAGCTCACAGAAAAAGGCGCAGGACTTAAGTTATGCTTATTAAGATATCCTGTGGACGTAGGTCCTTCGTGGGTTCAAATCCCATCCCCTGCATAATTCATAATAGTGGTGTGATAGATTAGAGATAGATGCGGTTTGGTATATTTTTTATCTAAAAATCGCAGGGATGAAAAAAGTATAGAAATGTTCAAATTAATTTCCTTAAACATATGTTGATTAGATTGGTGATTTAAATGGCGAAACGGACAGGTCCGACAAATCAGAAAACACAGGAATTGATTATATCATTAAAAAAGCAGTCAAGAAAAGAAAAAGTTAAACTCTGGAGAGATATAGCAGACAGACTGCAGAAGCCTGCAAGAAAAAGGGCTGAGGTAAACTTGAATAAACTGGAGAAATACTGCAAGAAAAATGAGACTGCACTAATCCCAGGAAAACTTCTGGGCGATGGTTCATTAACAAAACCATTAACAGTATCTGCATTAAATGCCTCTGAATCTGCCATAAAAAAGCTGCAACTCACCAAGAGTATGTATCTATCGATTGAAGAACTGATGGTTAAAAACCCAAAAGGAAAAAAAATAAGAATCATGGCTTAGGTGTAAATATGATAATTGATGCTACTGATTTAATACTTGGGAAACTGGCGAGTTTTACTGCAAAAAAAATTCTCAATGGAGAGGAAGTTGTGATAATCAATGCTGAAAAAGCTGTGATCTCTGGCAGAAAAGAAAACATTTTTGAAAAATATAAAAAACTTGTAGATATAGGTGACAGGTTTAAAGGCCCTTTTATATCCAAAACACCTGATAAATTATTAAAACGTGCTATAAAGGGTATGGTTCCGCGAAAACGAGCTAAAGGAAGAGAAAGTTTAAAAAAATTGAAAGTCTATACAGAAAAGCCCAAAAATCTTGAAGGTGAAATAATTACTGTAGACAAGATTAATAAAGTTTCATTAAAAGATCAAAAATACGTCACTTTAAAGGATTTGTGTGCATGGCTTAAGACTAAAGGTGATTAAATGAAAATCATACACGCTACAGGTAAAAGAAAAACGGCAAGAGCAAGAGCAACACTAAGGGATGGGGATGGAGTAATAAAAATAAATAAAGTTTTAGTAGACAATATTCAAACAGAGATGTTACGGCTGAAAGTGAAGGAAGTTGTAAACTTAAGTGAAGATTTAATCAAAAAAATCAATATTGATGTTATAGTTCAAGGTGGGGGTGTCAACGGGCAAATTGAAGCCGCCAGGCAGGCGATAGCAAAAGGGCTTGTTGTATGGAGTAAAAGCAACAAACTAAAAGAAACCTTTGCAAGATATGATAAAAGTTTACTGGTTTACGACCCAAGAAGAACAGAACCACATAAGGAATCAAGATCGTGTAAAGGGCCAAGAAGGAAAAGACAATCAAGTAAGAGGTGATTTGATGATTATTCCTGTGAGATGTATATCCTGCGGTGCGCCCATAGCAGGTAAATGGGAACAATTCAACAGAGAAATTAAAACAGGCAAAAAGCCAGCAAAGATTTTGGATGCGTTAGGTGTAAACTCCTATTGTTGCAGGAGTGTGTTCCTCACTCATGTTGATTTAATAGAAAAAATTGCAAAATACAAAGATTGGTATTAATTTGCTCCTGTGGTGTAGTCCGGTCAAGCATTCCGGCCTTTCAAACGAACTTCCCTGAATTAGATTAAAAATGTTTTGCATTTTTAAGATTTGTGAAGAAAGCCGGCGACTCGGGTTCAAACGGCTGCAAAATCAGCCGGCGCTTTCCTTGACATTCAGCCTTTGGCTGAAGTCAACCCGTGACTTTCAGTCACAAGTGCATTGGTTTTGAGTTTGGAAATCCCGACAGGAGCATTGCAGGGGTCGCCAAGTCTGGTCTGAACTTACTAAGTTCAATCAACGCATATCGAAAGCAAGTTTCGATATTGCGCTTGCAGTTGGTTAAAATACATAGTTTACTAACTTTGCTAACTATAGTAGTTATGAACTATCAAGCATAAGTTAAACCAATAACTGAACTTAGATGTTTTACAGAAAAAGGCGCTGGGCTTAGGACCCAGTCTCTTAGTGAGTTCGAGGGTTCGAATGTGAGAAAGCAAGCTTTCAACGCTTTCAGCTTTCCACTGAAAATCCCTCCCCTTGCATTATTAACTGAATATTTACTGGTGAGGGTAAGATAGCTTGGTTAGTCCTTGGGATTGTGGATCCCAATGCGGGGGTTCAAAACAACCGCAAAGTCCGTTGACGCCTTGTGGGTTTCGCGCTTTGCGCTCAAGCCCAATCTTGCAATTGGTGATTAAACGAAAGATTTGAATAAAAAATTACCAATTTATTTTAATACGTCAGTATGGCTTTGTGTTGGTGAAAATCCCCCTCCTCGCCCTATGAACTTATTCGAAGTTCGTTTATCTAATTCCAGTATGATATGTTTTTTAAGAACATGCATCAAAATTTTAGGTTTTGATGTTGCAGAAAGACATTTAAATCTTAAAAGAAAAATAGGTTATACTAAAAATATATTTTATGTCTGTTTTTAGTTGGCGCAGAGTGTTGGTGCCTTAGTTTTTAAGATAACAATGAGGGTTACGTATCAACTGCGTCAAACAGAAAATGTTGGCTTTTATTTTTTAATAAGGGCCAGAAATAGGTGAAACTCTGTGAACTTACCAATTCCGGTTGATCCTGTCGGAGGATACTGCTATTGGGATTCGATTAAGCCATGCGAGTCTCTGATTTCGGTCAGGGCGAACTGCTGAGTAACATGTAGTTAATCTGCCCTTAGGTCAGGGATAATCTCGGGAAACTGAGGGTAAAACCTGATAAGAAATCACATCTGGAAGGAGTGGTTTCTGAAAGCTTCGGTGCCTAAGGATGAGACTGCAGTGGATTAGGTTGATGTCGGGGTAAAAGCCCAACATGCCTGTAATCCATAGGGGCCGTGAGAGCGGTAGCC
>DAOVKX010000087.1 GCA_030631505.1 Candidatus Nanohaloarchaea archaeon | reverse complement strand
CGGAAATCCCCAGCCGATCGTCAGAATCCTCATCAATTAAGTTTTTAAAAACAAGAGTATAAATTTGTAATATGAGGGCAATTCTTCTGGCAGGAGGCAAAGGGACAAGGTTGAGGCCATTGACTCATATAATACCGAAACCTCTGCTGCCGATCGACCAGAGACCGATACTGGAGCATATAATAGAGTATTTAAAGAGTTTTGGCATTACAGACATAACAATTTCCGTAGGGTATATGGGCGAAAAAATCAGGGAGTATTTCGGGGATGGCTCTGTCTGGGGAGTTAATATAGAGTATACTGAGGAGAAAGAGCCCCTTGGCACCGCAGGATGCCTGGCTTTGCTGAAGGACAAGCCAAAAGAAACTTTTCTGGTGATGGCAGGGGACAACATCACAACTTTTGATCTTGGTAAGTTCATAAAATTCCATAAAGAGAAAAAGGCCGTAGCAAGCGTTGCGCTTGTGGAGATCGAAGTTCCTGTTGATTTTGGGATTGCAGAAACTGATGAAACCCAGAAAATAATAAATTTCATGGAAAAACCAACGTTTAAATATCATGCAAGCACTATGATATACCTTGTGGAGCCGGAGGTTCTGGACTATGTGGAACCTGGAAATGATTTTGCGAAAGATATTTTTCCAAAACTTTTAAGCAAAGGTTTTGGTGTTTATGGCTACAAGTTCAGTGATTTCTGGGCAGATATAGGCAGCATGACTGAGTACTGGAAATTAAGCGGTTTCAAAATCCAAGGTGATTGAGATTACCAATATAATATCAGTTGTATCAGGAAAAGGGGGTGTTGGCAAAACAACACTTGTTTCGAATCTCGGGGTTGCTTTGACTGGTCTGGGCAAGAGCGTCCTTGTTATAGATGCAAATGTTACCGGCGCAAATCTGGGCCTTCATCTTGGCGTTCCAAGTGTGCATCCTGTTTCGTTGAATGATGTCCTGAAGGAAAACAACTTTTTGACCCAGGCAATTTATAAACATTCATCAGGAGTGAGTGTTATTCCTGCATCACTTCATGATTTGGAAGCGACGCCCCATAATTTAAAACACCTGCTTTGCGATGTTGTAGGGAAGAAAGATTTTATATTGATAGATGCAGCTGCGGGAACTGATGTTGAAGTCAGAGCTGCTGTTGAGGCATCTGACAATGTTATTATAGTGACTAACAGCGAAATGCCGGCAGTCATGAACGCATTGTCGGCAAAGAAACTTGCTGAAACTCATGAAAAAAACATTCTGGGAATTGTGCTTAACAATGTCCGGAACGAGAAGCATGAACTGAGGGATAAAGAAATTGAAAACCTGATTGGCTCGAAAATAATTGCGAAAATACCTGAGCATAAAAAGGTGAGGGAAGCAATACATCTCAGGAAGCCCGTTGTTGTTCATTCGCCGGGGAATCCAAGCTCAAGAGAAATAAAAAAACTGTCTTATTTTTTAACAGGTGAAGATCCACCAAAAAATATTTTTGAGAAATTCGTTTCTTTTCTAAAAGGTGTATGAATGAAGAAACTTGTCAGGAAATTAAGCGACATGAAGGATTTTTACAAATCCCAAAAGGAAGTTTTAAAGATTCTGGAAAAGAGAAATCCGGTAATTTATGAAGTCTATGAAACAAGACATTCTGATAAGAATGGAGACCTTTGTTATACTACGACAATTATTTATCCGGGAAAAATCGGGAAAGAATATTTTATGACTAAAGGGCATTTTCATAAAAACAAAAACTCTGCCGAGGTATATTTTGGATTAAGCGGCAGGGGAAAAAGCCTTTTGATGGATAAAAAAGGAAACAAAAAAACTGTTGAGATAAAAAAGGATAAAATAGTTTATATCCCTCCTGATTTTGCACACAGGACAGTAAACACAGGAAAACAAAAATTAAGGTTTCTGTCGGTTTACCCTTCTGATGCAGGGCATGATTATGAAGCGATAAGGAAAAATGGGTTTTGAGTGTAAATTCTGTTCTTAATAAAGCAGCGTTTTTTTCGTTCTTAAATGTAAATGTTGTAGGTGTAGTGGATAGTATGGAATATGCGTTGGAGTTGGTTCATTCGTTGGTTGTTGATTCTATGAATTGGGCATATGATTAATCAATAGTATTTTAAAATAGATATTGGTTTTCGTGCTTCGATAGAAATAAATTAGGTTACTGTTTAAAACAGTAACATATAAATAGCGGTTGGTTTTAAATAGTTATTCATAGAGGTTATATGATGAAAAATGGAGCGATATTATTGGGAATTTTAATTCTGGTTATATTCTCATCCGGATGTCAAAGAGCCCCTTGCACAGACTCTGACGGCGGCATCAATTATTATCAACAGGGAACGGTTGCAGTAAATAACCAACTTTATACTGATTACTGTATTAATAATGAAATACTTGATGAGTATTATTGTATAAATGACACATTAGGCAATATGACTTATAACTGTCCGAACATTTGCAGGAATGGTACTTGTGTGAATATGACGCCAATTAACTGTACAGACTCTGACGGCGGCTTAAATTATTATGTAAAAGGAAATTGTACTGTGTCCTTTGATCAGAGCGGGGGCGGAGTCAGTGATTACTGTCTTTCCGCAGCTACACTTCGTGAATGTTATTGTGTGGGAAACAATTTAGAATACCAGGACTATTTTTGCCCTATCTGTTACGATGGTGCTTGTATAAACATGACAGGAAACTGTACGGATTCTGACGGGGGCATAAATTATTATCAACAAGGAACTGTTGTGATAGATGACCAACATTATACTGATTACTGTCTCTCTAATGAAACACTCAATGAATATTATTGTATGGATAATGAGTCTTTAGGTAATATAACTCATACTTGTTTTCTAAATGGTATTTGTGAGGATGGGAGGTGTGTGAATCGAACAATGAATTGCACAGACTCTGATGGGGGCATTAATTATTACGTAAGAGGATACGTCGAAATTATAGGTAATCCTGATTTTGGAACAAACGGAAGGAAATATGATTTCTGTCGGCATGGAAACCGTCTACAAGAATATGTTTGCCTGAACGGAGTTTATGAAGGAGACCATACCTATTTATGCCCGGACATTTGTCAGAATGGCGCCTGTGTAAACACGACAGGAAACTGCACAGACTCTGACGGCGGCATAGATTATTATCAACAAGGAACTGTTGTGATAGATGACCAACACCATTATACTGATTATTGCATCACTAACGAAATGCTTGATGAGTATTATTGTATAAGTAACACATTAGGTAATACAACCTATGCTTGTCCAAATGGTTGTGAAGATGGTGCCTGTATAAACATGTCAGGGAACTGCACAGACTCTGACGGTGGGTTAAACTATTATCAACAGGGAACTGTTGTAGTGGATAACCAATTTCTATATACTGATTATTGTCATTCTAATGAAAGACTTAATGAATATTACTGCGTGAATAATAGTACGTTAGGCAATGTGACTTATTATTGTGAGAACAATTGTACAAATGGTGCCTGTATAAATTAAAATGTTAAAACAAACAAAAAATAAAGTTTAATGTTCTTTCTTTATCTCATTTAGTGAGAAGTTTATCATTTAGCGATGTTTTGGTTAAATGTGTTTTGTGGAGTACGAGCACAGTGTGGTGCCCTGTAACCATTAAATCCCTGTTATATT
>DAOVKX010000013.1 GCA_030631505.1 Candidatus Nanohaloarchaea archaeon | reverse complement strand
CAACAAAACGACCGAAAATCACGAGGTGATTTTTTAGTGATTTCAATTTTGGTGTTTTTTACTATAGTTTCTTAAAACGCCCCATTTGAACTGAGAATGATGAGAACTGCCTTTCTTTTTTCTTGTGATAGAAACATAGTTATCTATATTTATTTTTTTGCCCATTTTTTTAACCAGTTTGTCATAATCCTCGTTTTTCATTTTGTTTAACTTTTTCCTTCGTTTGAAAGTTTCTTTTAACTCATCGCCAAATGTTTTTTTCCATAACGCATCATAATCCTTATGTTCAAGAATAGACTTTGCAGCGAGAAATCCGCTTAGCAGGGCATACCTCACACCAAAACCCTTTGATGCATCCTGAAACCCCGCAGCCTCACCAACATAAAGCCTGCCATCGTATTTTGCGGTTTCATGGAGGTCATAATCTCCAAACCCGCTAACCTCTTTAATTGGTTTATTGATTCCTATAATATCTTTGATTATTTTGTTCCTTTTAAAAAACTGGTTCAAATTAAATGGCAAAAATTTAAACGTATGTTTTTCAAAACTTACTGCAAGCACAATGCATTTATTTCCCGCCGATAAAACATATACATACCCTTTGGGAGCCACATGATTATTATAAAAGATGTGTAATGACTCGTCATCTATATTTAATTTTGGAAACATATAGCCATATCCAAATATCTTCGCTTGTTTTGGACCTGTTGCCACAACATCTGCAATCTCCTCAACAGTAGAAGTAAAACTAAATCTCACTCCCAAAGAAAGTGCTTTCCTGTATAATTGCTGGTCCAGTGAGTCCTCATCCTCACCACGCTTAAGGACATAAAATATCGGTTTGTTGGAAAATTCTTCGGTTTTGTATAGGGGTGAGTATTTAACTACTTTTTTAATCTCGTTTGACGGATTAATTTCGATTCCTAACTGCCCGAATTCCTCAACAGCATTTATACTAAGGTCATAATTTCTGACCGCAGAAATATTTTCTTTGAAACCCACCTTGTTTTTCTCATAAACCGTTACTTTTCTTCCTGCCTGGGCTAAACAGATTGCTGTGCTAAGGCCTGAAATTCCGGCACCAAGAATTTTTATATCCCCGCTGTTTTTTTTCATAAAATGATTTAATGATTTAAAACATATATAGAGGTATGAATTTGCGAACCTTTACTGACTTAACAATACCACATTATTTAATAATAACTGTCTTCAGTACATTCTCTGCCGCATTAATAATCAACAATGGCATTCCTCTGGAGGTTCTTCCATTAACCATAGCAGTTATTTCACTGTCATTTGCGCTTCTTGGATTTAACACATTAAATATGATTCATGACTCTGAACTGGACAAAATAAACAAACCAGATAGACCAATACCTTCAGGGAAAGTTTCAGTAAAGGAAGCAAAATATTTATCATTAAGCATGTTCACATGCTCCATAATATCTGCATTTTTCACAGAAATTATGTTTTTACTGCCTTTATGTTTTTTTATTGTCATTTCAACTTTGTATACCATCCCACAGATACACCTAAAGAAATTTGCCCTTTCTTCACCCTTGATCGGGGCAACACTTTACGGAGTAACGCCATTTATCAGTGCTTGGTCAGTATATGGCCATCAGCAGTTTCCATGGGTATTTTTTGTGTTTTTTAGCGGTTTGATTTTCAGTATAGGGGCAACCAAAGATATTGAAGATATTAAAGGAGAAAAAGAACATAGAATAAGCTCAATCCCAATAAAGGTAGGAGTTAAAAAAACACTTTATCTTGTTTTATCATGTATTTTTTTATTATTGCTCAGTATGTTGGCTTTAAGTTTCAAAGGTGTAATCAATCCTAAATTTTTGTATTCTACATTAATTTCGTTTTTGCTTTTCTTTTTTCTTGTAAAAACATTCCTAAAAGAACTACGCAGACAGAAAGAAGAGAACGTAGTCACACAATCAAAAACCGTCACAATAAGCATGCTAACTATAGTTTTAATGCAATTAATTTATGGTTTGACAACAGTGATTATTTGATTTATTTCGGAATTGATAACTGTCTCTTAACCAACGGGTCAGAAAAATCAAATCTCTTTTTTGGTTTCACAACAACTTCACAGATAGAGTCTCCTTTTGCCCTGCACTTGGTTTCAACAGCCTCCATATTTGTACCATATACAAAACACATAGCACCGCACAATAAACCCCTGAAAAAGTGGTCAACAGCATATTTAGAAGGTCCATACAATTTTACTGTTATGGAATCCCTCAAATTAAAAACTATTAACTTTTTCTTGTCATCCCTCTCAGTTATTATAGCTTCACCCCAACCAGCCAATGTAACTATATCAGAACCCCATTTTATAACATCTTTCCTTCCAAGTTTAAAGGCTCTACCCATGTCCTTAAACCAAAGCTCCCCTGACTTTTTCCCTGCAAAATAAATTACATTTTCTTTATTCATCTTTTCAAGTTCTTTTAGAATATTCACAAAAGAATCTGTAGGAAGTAAAGAAGTAGGCCTTCCAAACATCTCTATTTTTCCCTTCTCAAATTTTATCTGGCGGTGTAACAATAATTCTGTTACTATTTCAAACATATTATCCCTATCTACTAATAACAATACCCTTATCAGTTATTCTGAAAGGGAAAGTGCCTGTCTTATGGCTCGTTCTTCTCATCTTCCTTATTTCAACATTTCTGAAAGCCTCCTCGCCAACGCCAAGATAATGCAGAATTATAACGCCATCGACAACAAACTCCTCCACGCCATATGTGCTAAAATCCCCTGTATTTGCTCCCATTTCACTGGTAACAATAGCAGTGCAGTCTGTTTCTTTTAATGACTGGACCAATTTATATATTGTTTTTCTGGTTTTGTACTCATCCTTCATGTACAGCCCGAATAAACTTATAGAATCTATAACTACTCTCTTTATCTTATTGACCTGAATCAGGTCAGATAACCTGTTTATTATCTCTGTCATCTCAAACGGGTCATGATATGTGATTTTAAGTTTTCCTGTAGTCTCGTATTTTGAAAAATCCCACCCGAAAAGAAGGCAGTCTGCCTTAATCTCCTTCGGAGTTTCTTCAAGGGTTATAAAGAGGCAGTTCTCATCATTCTTTAACCCATGCCAGAGATATTGGGAAACAAAAATAGTCTTTCCAGTACCTGCGCCCCCGGTAACCATAACAACGCTGTGCTTTGGAAGTCCCCCGTTCAGCAGTTTATCCAGACCGGGAATTCCGCTTTCAATCCTTTCAATCTTAAACATTTTTATCCCGCTTATAATCTGTTCATTCCCTGTATTTATATTTTAATACTCCGGAAAATGATGCTACACCCAAAAACAGTGGACAGTTCTGTAAATCCGGCCGGAAAATGCTTTTTAAACTTTTGAGAATGTCAGCACCGTAACAGGATTATATTGTATTTTTAGTCCTGTATCGGCTCTATTAAAAAGGTCTGTTATATAAGTTTTACATATTCCGGAGTTGGATAATTACAGCATAGTTGATTAAGTGAAACAGCAATAGAATTAATAACCAAAAAAAGACTTAGAAAGCAACTAGTAAAAAAGGTAAAAATTTAGTTTAGTAAAGGCAATTTTTACAGAAGAAATTCGTATCATAAAATATATAAAAACTCCGGAATAAAACCAGCGGTTTTTCCATATCTGCCTCACAATTTAACTTCAGTCTTTCTGACTTCAGCAAATCTCAGGGGATATATTTTACCGCACTCGCCTGAAATGACTCTTTGAACCTTTCCGGAGATTATATCATTAACAATCTGTTCAAGTGTCTTGCCTTCAAAATATTTTTTTATCTTTTCAGAAGCAGACATTCTTATCATATCTTTAACTGTGGTCTTAACCCTTCGTCCTGTAACCATAATGCTTTTTATTCTTATCTTCTTCCCATCCGTTGTCTCAATGACATCGAGGGAATCTATCCTGCTCCGCCACCGGTTTATGAATCTTGCAATTTTGTCATCCAGAAGCCGCTGGCCAATATATTCTGTTTTGGCTTTGTTCTCGTCAAACCCGGTTATCCTCAACTTAACATTTGTGTGGTAATGTTTGAAATTCCCGGTTAACTCGCTCAGCGAAACTTCAACAATCCTGTTGTTTAGGCGACTCTTGTCATTTGCCGCGACTTCAAAAATCACTTTCTCACCAAACATTTTAGGTGAGACTAAAGAATACCAGACTTTCTTTTTCTTCCCTTTTGAAATCCCTTTTGTTTTCTTCATGCTCTCACTTATTTCTTTTTAATGTTCATTTATATTATTGTCTATCAACTGGTCAATTATCTCAATGAATGCCTCTTCTTTTCCCGGAGGTATTTTCCCGCCGCCTGCAAGCATATGCCCGCCGCCTTCGCCGTCAAGTTTCTCTGCGGAATCCTTTATCAATACACCTAGATTGATTTTATCCCTTAATTTTTTATCTGCCCTTGCTGAAATTTTGACTCCTTCCCCGCCGTTTGCAAAGCCAAAAAGTATGCTCTTCCCCTCAGGAGAGCGCAACAATATTGATATTACTGTGCCTATAAACGCCTCATCAACCATATCCTTTGCGATTAAATAACTTGCGTTCCTTTTTTCAATTATTATCTTTTTATTGTTTTTTATTTTACGCAGGTAAAATGCTATCTTTCTTCGGTATTCTCTGGTGATTTCTTCTGTTGATTCCCTCATCCCCAAGCAAAGTTCAAGCCCTGCCATGGGCTTTTCAAGCCGGCCGCATGCATTCAGCAACGTTGTAAACTCGCCTATTTCGTATCCATTTGGGAGTGTAAGGATATTGCCCAGCACATTGGTTTCTGCGGAATTCTCACATTCCAGCAGCAATGCAGTGGTTAATCTCCGCTCTTCTTTTTCATCAAGATCCGACAGGGTTCTCCATTTCCCGTTTTCTGTCAACGGTATGCCAAGCGAGGACAAAAACTGAACAGCCCCGGATTCATTCCCTGTAACTCCATGAATATGTGAATTATCATGATACTCTACTGCCTTATGCAGCGCCCTGGTTTTTCTGCCGTATAGTTTAAGTCCTTTTTTAACATTTATTTTTCCTGATTTCCTTGCCTCTTCAAGCAGAATCTTGTTCAGCCCTATCAGGTTTCCGTCTTTCTCCTGTACATCTCCAACAGCGCCGATAATTGCCAGCGAAACCATGCCGCTTTCACCTACAAGTTCCCTGGAAAGTATATACGCCACACCGCTGCCGCTTATCTCCTCGCTGCCATCCACTTCGACAAGATACGGGTTCAACAGATACAGGTTTTCCCATCTGGCCTCTTCAAGCTGGTGATGGTCAACCACTACAACTTTCCTGTCAGGTATGTACTTTTTAATATTGTTCAGCTGTCCGCTTCCCAAATCGCAAAATATAAACATATTTGCGCCTTTTTTTGAAATTTCCTTTAATATCGGCTCTTCAAGTTGTTTTACGAACTCTATATCAAAATCCTTTCCAAGCTTTTTCAACGTTTTGTATATAATGCTGCCGGCGCATATGCCGTCAGCGTCATGATGTGAAACAACATGAATTTTTCCTTTCTCTCTTTTAATCGGTTCCGCCGCCTGCTTTGCCAGTTCCTGCAATTCTTTTAATTTTTTTATCATTACATCACGTAGTCAGTTGCGGGAATTGATTCCCAAAGTGCAAGTTCGATTAATCCAACCAACGCGAATGATTAACCGGATACAGGATAAAGGGATGAAACCCTATTACTGAATGATGATTTTTGCCTTTTTTGGCTCATATTTCCAGCCGGCAGGAAGAATCTTTTTCCTGACGTAATATTTTCCCAGCCGCCTTATCTTTGCCTCAATACACTGCAACCCTTTTCTTGAGTGCAGGTCTTTCTTATGCCCATCCATATGCTTTCTCAGATTAACTGCCCGCTTCATCAGGTTAAGAATATCCTCAGGATACTCGGAAGCCATGCTGTTTTTCTTTAATATATTGCCTACAGTCTGCTCCGCAGTTATTCTTGTGCCTGGGATGCCGTAACTATCCCTGAGAACCGTGCCAATCATTGCCTGGGAAAGGCCATCATTTCTCAGTTTTACAACTAACTTCTCAATTTCATCTTTTTTGTAATCAACCCAAGAAGGAGCTTTTTTGGAAAGCGGTCTTCTGCTTCCGCTTTTTCCTTTTTTCCTCGAATGCATTCTTGCCATAACTATCACCGATCTGCCCTCGTATAAACCAGAACAGTCTTATTCATTATCTTTGGAAGTAATATTTAAAAAGGTTTTGATTGGGTTTTTATTATAAAATAATCCAAGAGATACAATGAATCAGCACATATAAAAAAAGAAAAAGATTTAAGAAATTGATTATGTTGTAACTATCTCCCTTTTCTCTTTTTTTGCTTTCATCTCCAACTGACGTAAGTTTGAATCGGGTGTAAGTAATTCTTTTCCCTTTTTAGGTATTATTTTTTTTATATCTTCAACCTCTGACATTGAATCACACTCTTATTTTATTGTTACTATTATAAATAAGTCTAATATAAACAAAGTAAGAGACACAAAAAATAATTTCAGGGAATCATTTAACTTTTTCAATCTTTTTTCAATCTTATGTTTATTAGCTTCATATGTTTCTATGAAATTACTTATCAACACTTTCCTAGTTTTACTTAGAGGTTTATTCCAATAATTTTCAAAAAGAGTTCTGGGCTTTGGGTCAGCTCGGTATTTCTGTGCAATAAAAACTATAAAAGAAAGGTAAATAGCAAACAGAAGTAATATTAAACTAACCATAATCAAAACAGACATTTCATTTGTACTTACTGTTTTATAAATTACACTTAGAAACAAACCCATAAATCCCATTAACGTACCTGCTTTTAAATTCATTTGTTCTAGTGTGTGGTCTTGAGATAAAAGACGTTCTTTTATCTCATTATAAATGAGTTCATGGTTTTCCATGTATAGTTTTTATATAAAAAATTTAAGTAATTAACTTATAAGAATATTATTTCACTTCTGCATATTTAATTATTCATTCTCAGAATACTACCGAGATAAAGTGTTATTGTATACAACAAAGTTGTCCAGATGGACAATCTTTTTGACCAACATCCATATATTCAGGACACGAAGATGTACATACAAAAGGAGCATTACATTGGTTCATTAAATCTTCCATCATTTCCTCACTTTCCTCCATTGCTTCATCTACTATTTCATCTGTCTTTTCTTTGAGTGTTGTATCCTTACCAATGTCTTTTATATTTGTTAACGAAATTTTTACTTCTGTCAAAGAGACCCAATCTCCAGAGATTATCAATTTTAAATCTGTGGAATCTTTAGGCAATTCAAAAACTATAGCTCCTGATGATGTCAACCCTGGCTGTAGTTCTTTACCAAATTCCAGATAATCAGAAATGTACATCATATCATCAGATAATCTATCGTATTTTCTTTCTTGATTGTCTATAATCCTAAATCTCGGTGTGAATATTTGTTTAGTTTCTTTTGCATTATTTGTGATACTAAGATAAACTTTAATGAACTTTCCATTAGTCTCCTTTTTGAACATCGAAGTTCCCATTTCAGTGAATGTCTCTACTTTTGTCACTTTGTATGTTAGGTAATCGACAGTGACATCTTGATTCACAGAATAAACAGTTTCCTTTGGTTTTTCTTTCACTTTAGGTTTAGTTTCTTCTTTGGGTACATCTATTGGCTCTTCTACTGTTTGAGGTTCTGGTTCTGATGTTGTAGTGTCTTGTGTCGTTTCTGTAGTTACTATATCAATTGTTTGAGTAGCACCACCAGTAGGTGTTGTACTACTCGTACATCCAGAAATAACTATTATACTTAATAACAACAAAATAAATAATTTATTCATAAGATACCCGTACCTTTTATTCTTTCACAATCGCATCTTTATTTTATCTTTTTTTCAGTCGTTTTTGCTATTTCTTTTAGTAATTCATAATCAGTTATAGTTCCTGACATGAGTATGTATTCATATACATCCATTTTAATAAACTCTATCGCATATGCTGTAGTCTCTGTATCATATTCATCAACAAAAGTTACTCTATATGCTCTGCTTTCATCTCCTATGTTGGGGTTGGAGTATTCCTCATAGGTCACATTCTCTGTAGATTCTGTAGGGTCAACTAATAATTTTGATATGTTTTCTATTGGGTAAATAGATATAGCTTGTTCTATTCCTGTATACTCTATTGGTACCTCACTTCCAAGAATTTCTATTGTTTTATCCCCCATCCATAGATAATGTACGTAATATCCATTTTTCCATCCTAAACTAACGCCTTCTTGAGAAATTTCAGATTTTACTCTTTCAGTTCTTGTTCTCATTGTGTAATTTTCTGGTAAATCTTCCAACTGCAAAGCCATTTCTGATAATTCTTTTGTAGCTAATTTCGGAGTTGATTTTATTAGTTCCCCTTCTGAACTTTGTTGAGAGCTATCAGATGTTTGAGTGTTCTGTGTACAACCAGAAATACTAACAATTAATAAACCTAATACTAAAAATACAAATACTTTTTTCATAATCAAGTTTAGTATAGTTAACTATATAAATATTGCGTTCTAATATACGATATATTGTTATAATGTGTTGCATATGGATAAAGATACTCCGAAAAAAATATTAGAATTTTTGGAAAAACAGGAATGGCCATCCACTACCGAAGATATTGCAAAAAATGTTGGAGTTGCTTGGCATACTGCCCAAGTTCATTTATTGAAATTAGTTACAGAAAGTAAAGTCAAATATAGAAAAGTTGGCAGGCAAAATCAGTTCTGGCTTGTCAGAAAATATGAAAAAGAATTTAGTTAATTACCTCTTAACCCACTCTCCCCTTTTCTCAATTCCCCAAGCCACCTTAAACCTTCTGAACCTTAAAATCCTCAGAAAATCACGCAGGTAATATATTTTAATGCAGTTAACCCATATTACTGTGTATGTCCAGAGGTTCTGTTCCTGTAGTCACTGTGGTTTTCCTGCTGGCAATAGGAGTTGCTACAGTAAGCGTATCCTATGTTGTTGTATCAGACATCCAGGAGCAGGGGCATGAAGCTATGAAGGAACAACTTGAGGCAACAACAGACTCATCTTCTCTTTGCATAACTATTGAAAATGCAAGTTGCGATTCTATCTATATAAGAAACTGCGGTTCTGCTGTTGTCGATAAAAATGACTTGGATTTATATGTTGATGGGCTCCCGGTCTCAACAACAATCAGCGATGATATTCTTGAATATGATGTTGGCGTACTAGCTATAACAGAGAACATTTCTGAAGGAGATCACACTTTTGAAGTATCATGCGGAAAGGCATTTTCGATTACTACAGTTAAATGCGGTGAACCTGATGTGCCTTGTGTTGATGACTGCACACTCGGCGATTTACAGTGTTCCGGCAACGACACTGAGGAATGCGCAGACTGTGATGTAGATTCCTGTTACGAGTGGTGTTTTGTCCAGCACTGCGATTACGGTTGTGAGGCAGGACTATGTTTACCCTGTGAACCTTATTGCGATTGGGGTTCTGTTGAGACCTGTGTTGAAACTATAAGTGATGGCTGTGGCGGTACCTGCACCAGAAACACTAACGGAACCTCATGTAATGATAGTTATTATTGTACTGTAAATGGTGTATGTCAAAGCGGCGTATGTCAGGGAGAATCAAGAAATTGCTCCGGTTTCAGTGACCCATGTAATGATGGTATTTGTAACGAGTATACTGATGCTTGTGAAGCAGACCCAACAAATTACGAAGGATTGTCTTGTAATGATGAGAACCCTTGTACGATAAATGACTTATGTTCTGGAGGTGTTTGCTCAGGAACAGAAATGCAATGCCCTGACTACTGTGCGGCAAACAGAAGTTACCATAGTGGTTATTGTTCTGGAGGAACCTGCCAATACAACACCACACAGTGTGGAACTTCTTACTGCGAGTCCTGGAGTGAACCTTACTGTTCAGGAAGTCTTATAGTTCATTCAAGAATCTGCCATGATGCTGGTTGTAGCAGCGGTAGTTGTTATGACAACAACTATACAGAAAATGAAGTGGTGCCAAGTTGTCTTGAGGGAGAAAAATGTTATAAGGCGCACTGTGTAGATGGGGATCTTTATATACCTAGTTATTGTTACAACGAAATCACGGATGGCGATGAATCTGATGTTGACTGTGGAGGAAGTTGTCCATTGAGGTGTGCTAATGGTCAGAGTTGTAATGTTAATGCAGATTGTGCAGGGAACACTTGTGCTGGAGGTTTGTGTGCAAGAGTAAGTAAAGCGCCAGGTGCCTGGTCAGATTACTGGTTTAGTTCAGGCAGCTTATCTGAGATAGAAATGTACTTCACATGGTTAAAAGAACCAGGCTTTTCTTATATATACTCTGCTTTCACTTTTGGCTTTGAGCCAACAGGAGGTTACACAGGTTTACAGCAAGTAGGAAATACAAAAAAGGTTTTGTTTTCAATTTGGGATATTCCTACAGATATAACTGCCAACCCCGCACATGCGAACTGTGGAAGATTTGGAGGAGAAGGCACTGGTGCAAAGTGCATAATGGATTATAACTGGGTTGAAGGTCATGAATACCGGTTGCGTGTAGAGAGGAACAGTACAAATGAAAGCGGAGACATTTGGGCGGGTTATATTAAAGATATGGTGATGGGGGAAGAAACGATTATAGGTAAAATTTTCCTTGAAAATGTGTATGGACTTGTTGGTTATGGATTGATTAAAGCACACACAGCAATCTTTTTGGAATATTTCGGGGGAGTCTCATATTGTGATGAAAACATACCACATACAAAAGTAATCTGGAGAGGACCATACACCAATGGAGTTCCTGCATACAAAGGAGAAACATTTTACATAAACCATGATTGCAATTACAGAAATGTTTACAGCCCCCAGAAGTATCACATAGTTCATGAAGGCGGCGGAGAATTTGCCTGGAAGAATGTTGCTGAAGTTCACTGGAATAATTGATTATCTCTTAACATACCGTCCTCGTTTTTCTATTTCTTCGAGGCGTTTTAAGACATGTTTTGATTCATCATAATTTTTTTCGTATTCTCTTAGAACAACGTTAAATGCCTTTTCAGAAAATTCGTAATGGGTGCTTTCAAATGCCTCTGAAAGCAGGTGGAGGTCTGTTGCCTTGTCTTCTGTTTTGATTGAGAAAAAGCCAAGACCAAAATCTATCAGGAATAATTTATCATCCTTGACAATAATATTTGAAGTTGTAAGGTCGCCGTGAATTATTCCGTTCTTGTGAAGTTTTGCAGCCATCTCCCCGATTTTCCTGCAGAACTTTGAATAGTTTTTTTCATTCAAAACATCTTTCAATCTTAGACCGTCAATGAATTCAATCTCAAGATTGAACTTCTCAATCTCCAGAACCTTCGGGACATTAACATTTGCCCTTGACGCCCTCTGCAATAACTTCGCTTCTCTTTTTGTTCTCTGCTTTCTTATCTTCTCGTCAAGTTCAGAAACCCTGTAACTTTTTTTGATTCGTTCCTTTATCAGAATCCCATCATCATGATACAAATTCGCTTCTGCTCCTTGGCGGATTAGTTTCATAGAAATCACAATTATTTAATTTATGAAATTTTTTAATTGTTCAAGTGATGTTATTCTATTGTGGTATCCTGGATGTTTGCCCTTTCTATCTATTAAAATTCCTTTTATGCCAAAGTTTTCTGCTGCCTGAATGTCATCCTTTAATGAATCTCCAACCATTAATACCTCATCTTTATCAACTTCTAACATTTCCAGCATCATTTCAAAAATTTTTGGATCTGGTTTTAGAATTTTAGTTTCATATGATTTTAGGGCAACATCAAATATTTCTTCAATTTTGAATTTTTCTTCTAATTTTTCAAATCCATTCCAATCTGTATTAGTTATTAGACCAAGTTTATAATCTTTTTTCAATTTCTTTAGAACCTTTAATGTTTCAGGATATGCTTTGTGTGATTTAAAAGCCTCAACCAAAATATCCTTTAGTTCATTAATCAACTCATCAGGGGGGTTTATGTTTAGTTCTACTAGTAACTGTTTTATCGGAATTTCTAATTTATAGTGTTTTTCCAACATAAAATGTTTTTCAAAAATTTTCACGAAATTATAATCGTTAAAATCTCTACCTATTTTTCCTGCAAAAACAAGGAACGGGTGTGGCTCGTCTTTATTAGCAAAGAGCGTACTCCAACAATCAAAAATTATTGCTTTTATTTTCATTCTCGATAACCTTTTTTATTTCTAAAATATCACCAATTATTGCACTGGCGGTTTCTTCCCCGGCACCGTGACCAATTAATGTTATTTCTTTTGCCAAGTCGCATTCTATTTTTATTGCATTTAACGTTCCGTCAACTGCCAAACTGTCATTTTTTGATATTAATTGCGGAGAAACTTCTGCACTGTTTTTACTTATTTCTCCGATTAATTTTATTACTTTATCTTCTTTTTTAGCATTTTCTATATCTTCTTTAGTGATATTTTTTATTCCCTCAATTTTTACATTATTGAATCCTGTATTCAAACCCAACTCATTTGCCAGAACAACTAGTTTTGCTCCAATGTCAATTCCTTCAATATCGTAGGTTGGATTTGTTTCTGCAATACCAAGTTCTTGCGCTTCTTTTAAGGTATAGTCAAATGATTTTCCTTCAAACATTTTGGTTAGAATATAATTTGTTGTTCCGTTTAATATCCCTTTTATTTTGGTTATTTTGTTTCCTGATAACCCACTTCTTATTAAACTAAGAATTGGTATTGCTCCACCAATAGTTGCTCCACATCTGAACAAAACCTTGTTCTCTTTTGCCAAGTCAGTTAATTCTCTGTAGGCAATAACAAGCGGACCTTTATTTGAGGTCACTAAATGTTTTTTTCTGTTCAAAATTCGTCTCATAAACGAAAGTCCAGGTTCCCCGTTTTCTATGTTTGTTGGAGTCATTTCAACAAACAAATCTGCATCAACAGAATCAATTAAATCGTTGGTTGTCATGTCTGTTTTGGTTAGGGGATGACTGCTTAATTTTTTAGTTTTCTCTACAGTTTCAACAATATCCATAACGTCTAATGGCGTATTTTCTTTTACAATACAACCGTCTCTGTCTGCAATTCCAACGATTTCCAAACCTAAGTCCTTTTCAGAAATAACTTTAGCTACAGACCTGCCGATGTTTCCAAATCCTATTATTACGATGTTCATTTCAACCACTTTTTGAACCATTCTAATGAAATAGATACAAGTTCATCGATATGTTCGCTGAATTTATGGTCTGCATTTCTGATAATTTCTAATTTTGATTCTTCAGGTAAATACTGCATGGCGCTTTCAGACTGTTTGAGAGGGATTGTATCGTCTTTGTCTCCATGTATTAACAAAACAGGACACTTAATTTCAGACAATATTTTCTGTTGGTTTACTGTTTGGCGTTCAATAAAATATTGCCTTCCAATTTTAAATTTTCTGTTATCCTTTTCAATAAAAACATAACCTTTTTCTTCCAGTTCTGATTGTAATTTTTCTGCCTGTGACTTGAGAGGTATTCCTGCTTTTGTGGCTGGCGCCCACAAGACAATACTATTTATTTTCTCACCATAGGCAAGAACAGAACAAAGACCGCCCAGACTTTCTCCAACCAGACCTATTTTTGAATAACCGCTTCTTATCACAAAATCAATTGCAGACTTCAAGTCATCAATTTGCTTTTCAACAGTAATGGGCCTTTCTTCACTATCTCCACAGCCCCCAAAATCAAATCTAAAAACTGCAAAACCGCTTTTACACAATTTTTCAGCAGTCTTGACAATACGAAGCCTGTCTTTATTTGCTGCAAACCCATGAGATATTATAATAATTGATTTGGTTTCTCTTTCAGGAATATGAAAAACCCCGACTAATTTCAACCCTTTTGAATTCTGGAAAGTTACTTTTTGTTTCATTTCAACCAACTCTCAAACCACTTAACTGTCAAACTAACAAATTGTTTTCTAGGTTTTGGTTTGCTAAATATATGGTCACCATCTTCTATCAGTTCTAATTTTTTTGGTTCGTTCGCCAACTTAAAAATTTCTTTGGACCAGTTAATACTTATATCATGGTCTTTGCTTCCTTGAATAATCAAAAGTGGACACATTATGTTTTTTACTTTATTGGCAATATTCAAACTTTTGCACTCTTCCCACAATGCTTTTCCCATTATGTGATTACCCCAATCTTCTGATAACTGGAGAGTTCCATGAGATTCCAATTTTTTTATTTCATTTTTACCTAAGGCACTGGCAAATGCCTCTTTGAGGTTGAGTGGTGTGCTATTGATAGCAATTGCTTTGATTTCCAGAGAACATGATAAAAAACAGATAACACCACCTAGACTTGAACCAATCAAGCCTATTTTTTCTTTTTTTATATTTTGCGTCTTAATGAATTCAATTGCAGATTCCAAATCACCTGCTTCTTTGGAAATTGTGGTCTCAACAAAATTTCCTTCACTTTCCCCAGAACCGGAAAAATCAAATCTTAAAACCAAAAAGCCATTGGAACATAAACTCTGAGCAGTTTTACTAAATAAGCCAGATTCATTTTTATCACTACTGAAACCGCTCGCCATCACTATCGCAGGCGGTTTTTCCGCATTAGGAACGTGCAGAACTCCTGCCAGACTTTCTCGGTTTTTGTTTTTGAATTTGACTTTTTGTTGCATTTTCATCGACGACCTTGTTTTTAATATTTGGGTAAAGATATAAATAAGGAAATCGTAAAATGATTTATGGTTTTTAAAAAATGCCCTAAAAACAAATGTTGTATTCTTATTATAGTTTTATTGATAGTTAGTGTTGTTTTTAATGTGTTTTTGTATAATGAGAATAAAGAGATTAAAGATAATATAAATAGGGCGTTTGTTGAACTAAGTGGCTATGAAATGTACAAAGAGAGTATGATTGAAGATTTAGATATGATATGTATCTATAATAAATCTATCAAGGAGACAAAAGGATACCTAACTTATGCCTATGGTACATCCAGAGAATCTAGAGGTGATTGTTTGGTTACTGTGGGTTTGTGTGATATTTATTTTAGAAATATTATTCCAAGGAATAAATGTCATATTGAAGGTGACAAAATGAGTGCAATTGGAGACATTTCAAGTATAATCCTGTTTCATATGACTAAATATGAAAAAGGGAACATAACTGAAGAAGAACTTAAATCCAAAATGTGCGAATTAAGAAATCATTTAATAACTGATAACTCTACAGGAATTCTTGTGATGGAAAGAAGAACTTGGATGTAATCATTTATGCTTCCATTTTTTTGGTTTCTCATCAAACACCAACTCAGATTCATAACTCATTTTTGTTATCTCGCCAGCCAAGCTTGTTGCAGTTACAATCGTTTCTGTTGTGTAATTCTGTTGCAGTTTAGTTTTCTTATGGATTGAATATCTTAACTTAATCACATTATCTTTTTCCAGAAGATAAATTGTTTTGTTGTCGTTGCTGCATCGTTTTTCCCAGTATTTTTTCAACTTTGAATGTTTTGGCTGTTTTAAAGTGCAGAACCACTTTTCTTTTAGTTCAACACCTTTTGCAAAATCAAGTGAAATATGTATTTTTCCGTCAGCAACAGACGCATCATATTCGCTTTGAGGTATTATAAAACTCTTTGTTCCATTATCTAAGGTTAAATACATCTGATTTTTATACGCTTTCCATTTTCCAAGCAGTTCATCCTCTATCTTTAATTTTGATACAGGTATGTCTGATGCTAAGGTTATATTTTCCTTGACTGTAACTCTACCTGAAAATTTTCCAGAGAACTTTTTCCTGAATTCCTTATTAAATTCAAGTTCAGGTATGTCAGCTTCTGTATCTGTAGCGCCCATTGTCAGAGTATAATTTTCACCTTCCGGCGGAATGTCTACACCTATAACTTCAATTGTCCATTCTCCTTCTTCAGGGTTGTTTATGCTTAGCGCTTCCATTGTCGGTGTTACCTGCGTTCCAAGATACACTTTTCCAGATGGACTTATTGCTCTAATATCTATGTCACTTCCCCACCAGATAATTGTTATAATACAGTTTTTGAACTTCTTTATGACTATCTTTTTTATCTGTTTTTCTTTTTTATGGATCCTGCTTTTAACTTTTTCAAGCCATGGAATTTTTATGTCAATGGAAGAATATGCGTTTTCTGAGTCATATGAGAAATCTAATGGATACGGTTCATTATTTAGGATAGTTGAAAATGTTTTTGTTAAATGTATATATTCATCTTTTATTGTTTTTTCGTGAGAATCAAGATACTGATAATACAATGTTGGGTTAACTTTATATTCCCCGGAGTTTTCTAATTCTATGGGTGTTTTTACTATCAATGCGCTTGACGGAGGGAGCACCCAGTAATAGTCATTTTCATCTAAAGGAAGTTCATGTTAGGGTAAGTTCAGTTTGTAAAGAGATTTTTGAAAAAGACTTGAGGATTCGTATCTGTATTTATGAGAGAGTCCTTTATAGATAGCTAGTATTGTATTTTTCTCATTTTCTTTCCCATTTGCCATAGCAATAGCATCTGCAGAATTTGAGGACCCTATACTTACCAACGCATTGATTCTTTTTGCCCATTTATATGTTTCGTTTATAGATTCTTCGAGGCGGTCTCCAACCCAGTCCTGGTATATCTTTGGAGTTCCTTTTTCTTTGAATCCATTGCCAAAAGAGATACTTACTGTTGGATTGTCTCTGAATCTCTCAGGGATGTACACATAGTAATTTGTTTTTACATCAGGATATGAAGGGTTTGTGTATTTTACCACTATCTGCCCATTTTGATATTTTGCGCTTATTTTTATTGGCGATTCTTTTTCCGGTGGTACAAACGGGTCATCCGGATCTATAACTATCGCAGAACAGCCAACTGAAACGATAGATAACGCAAGAATAAAAACAATGAGCAGTTTCAGAAAATTTGACATGTAGAAATAATAATTTTGCTTGTTTAAAAATATTACCCGACAAACTTCGGCCTTTTCGACAGTTCTCTTGACAAAGGCAATGGCCTGAAAGGCATACCTTTTGTTTTTTCTTTAATTAATTCAGTTAATTTTTCAGGTTTCATGTTTTCAACTTTTCCTGTCTCTCGGATCCTTACTGCCAAATTTCCACTTTCTTTTTCTCTTTCACCAACCACAATTATAAAAGGCGTCCATTCTTTTTCAGCTTCCCTTATTTTCTTTCCGACATGCAGTTCTCTGTCATCAAAATCAACTCTGATATTTTCCTTTTCTATTTCATTGACAATTTTTTCAGCGAAGTCAAGATATTTTTCAGAAACGGGAACGACTCTTACCTGTGTCGGCGACAACCACAAAGGCAACATGGGCTTTTTTCCCCTCTGTTGGTTTATTGCCTGCGCTTCCAGTATGGAGTGGAGATCTCTATCAATGCCGCCGGATATTGACGCATGCAGCATCAGGGGATAAATTTGTTTGCCTTTTTTATTTGTGTAAGTTATATCAAACCTTTCTGTATTTTCGACATCAATTTGCACTGTTGATAATGTTGATGCTTTATTTATAGAATCGTTAACGCTAAACTCGAATTTCATTATGAAATACGCATATCTTTCTGAGAACATTTCCAACAGGATTGGTTTTTTGACTATTTTGCTTAGTTCCTTAAAAAAATCTTCATTTTCATAATAAAAATCCTTTTGTGTTCTTATTGCAACATCAAAGTTCATGTCAATAGATTTTAAGAATTTCATTGAAAGTTTATACTGGTTTTTAAATTCTTCTTTTGCCTGTTTGAAATCTTTGCATAATGTGTGCATATCAGGCATTGTGAAAGTTCTTAATCTCTTTAATCCTGCGAGCTCCCCTCTTTGTTCCCTTCTAAACGAGTAGTGGGTTAATTCATACATTCTTAAGGGTAGGTTTTTGTAGCTGATTGTCATATCATGCTTCATTAGGTACTGGCCAAAGCACGCGCTAAACCTGAGGAAGAACTTTTTATCATCACTTAACACTTTATATTGTCTCGCAGGGAATCTTGTAAGGTATTCTGCCAAAGCAGGATGTTCATAATCATACATAATTGGTGTTTCTACTTCCATTGCACCTGCATTGACAACCATATCTGTTACATGTTTCTCCAGTAATCTTTTAATGAGGACTCCTTTAGGGTACCATCTAAAATTCCCGGAATCCGAACCCGGTTCATAGTCAACAAGTTCCATTTTACGCATTAGTTCTATATGCGCCGGCTCTTTTAGAACTTTCCGCAACCCTTTTGTTTCATAATCATAAAATATTTTTAATGAAGGATATTTGTTAAAATTAACTTTTTTAGCTTCAATAAGTTTTCCATTTGTATCAAGAACATAAAGTTTTTTTGCAATCATGGCTTTTTCTTCTGCTTTTATTGCCTCCTCTTCTGTGCTCTTCACTTTATCTTTTACTTTTATATCTCTGCTCAGTTCAGAGAGAGGATGCCCTTTTACTTTTATCGAAAATTCCTTGTACCAGCCAAAAGGCGCTCTTGCAACTTTATAATCTTTTTTTAATATATCTTCTGCATCTTTCAGAATTTTTAATGCAGTTTTTGGATTTGAGGGTTTGTCTGTTAAATGAACCCATGGATAAAGAACAATTGTTTTGGCTTTTACCTGCTTTGCTACGTTCTTGATTTCTTTAACGTAATTTTTGACTATTTGTT
>DAOVKX010000099.1 GCA_030631505.1 Candidatus Nanohaloarchaea archaeon | reverse complement strand
GTGAACGGGAGCAATTCAGTAAGAGAAAAGCGTTGAGAAGCTGCGAGAGGGCAGGCGCTTCAAAAAGCATGGCTAAAGAGCTTGTGAGCATTGTTTCCGAAAAGCTCTATAACGGGATTACAACGAGAGAAATAAGGGATATGATTCATGACGAACTTTCAAAAAGGGAGGCACCAACTGCGAAATTGTACAATCTGAGAGAGGCGCTTTCTGCGTTAGAGCCGGAAATACATGAGTTTGAAAAATATGTAACCAAATTGTTTTCATATTTTGGTTATGAAACTATCTGGTCACCGAAACCAAAGCCACAGGGGTTTTGCGTTGAGCATGAAATTGACGCTGTATTCAGAAACAATGAAAAAGCAATTTTTGTTGAGTGCAAACACCATGTTAAATATCACAGATTTACCGGCCTGGCAGTGCCTATGGTTGTCTGTGCGCGGTTTGAGGATTTACAGGCAGGTTATAAAAGAGGCATGAGAAATTCACATGAGTTTGATAGAGCGTGGATTATATCCAATACCAAATTCTCAGAACATGCAAAGAACTATGCAAAGTGCAAAAATATAAAACTATTAGGATGGAATTACCCTATAGATAAGAGTCTGCAGTACTATATTGAGACCTCAAGGGCTTATCCACTTACTTTGCTGGATATTTCGCAGGGATACAGATTAAAGCTTTTAAATAAAAATATTATAACTGTCAGGGATTTTTTCCATGCCAAGAGGCGAACTCTTCTGTCTTTGGGTATGCCCGGCGGTGAATTGGAGAAGTCTATTAAAGTTGCAGAGATGCTTTTAGGTGATGAAAATAAAACAGAATAAATTAGGGACTTTGTTCGTTGTTATTATTTTTGCCGGCTCAACCCTCGGCATAGTTTTGATATCTTCAGGACAACAGGACAACACGCAGCAGACAGAAATGCCGGCTCAGAACATACTGAGCGAGCCGTTAACTGAGCGGCAGGAGGGCTTGATTCTGTATAATGGCGGTGTCATAATAGATTTTAAGAGCGCAGAGGGATGCGTTCCCTGCCTTGAGGATGGATTGAGACTTGAGGCATTAACAAGGCAGTACTCTCCATATGTTTTTTTCATCGACAACAAAAACAGCAATGAGACAAGAATAATTCTCAAGGGCTACAAAGATGAGAAAGAACTTAGCCGGTTAAATGAAACCGAAGTAGAGGATTTTATCTGTGACAATATCGGTGTTCGTCTGGACAAATGCATAATCAGGGAGTTTGAGTGAATTTAAGTTTAATATTGTTTATCGGTTATCTGTAGTTTGGTTAACTTTTTTATGTTGTGTTTTTTTCCAACAATGTACGATAAAGATTCCACTTGAAACAACTATAACTATCCATACATAACGTAAAGCAGGTTTGTTTTCTATTAATAATCGTACCCAAAAGAGTTCCAATACCAAAAAAATTAGTATATAAGCTTTCCATTGACCTCCAAAACCTCGGTTCTTTAAGTGTTTTAGGATGTCTTTAGTTTTGTCATTTCTTCTTACTTCTTTTAGTGCTTTACTTCTTAATTCTCTAAAACTTGCCGCAAAATACACAGCGATTATCGTTAAAAGAAGACCAAAGAGTGATAATGAAATATCAAAATTTGATTTTTGGTGTAGTAGCAACCCACTGATTATAACACTAAAAATAGTTGAGACTGTCCAAAATAGGTTATCATAATGTAGTGCCATTTTCAAAATTTCTAATGAATTTATCTTTGAATCATTTGCCATAAATGAGATATTTATTTTATCTTTATAAATCTTTGAATGTAATTTAATTTTGGTGTATTAGTGAAAAACATCTATTTTAATCTGATAATAGCATTACTTATTGGTATTGTTTTTATAAGTATAACTAATACAAGTTATGGGTGCCCACAAATAACGTTAAGCATCTATGAGTTGAGTACCTTAGAGTATCCACAAGAAGGTGAGTGGACTATTAGATTAACACCCAATGACTTTGAAATGGCGTGTCGGGCAGGGTCAAGATCTGGTGAAAATGTTAATTATGTGTATTGTAATGCAATTGCTTCCAAAGTGATAATGGATAGAAGTGGCAATATAATTAACAGGATAGATAAAAATATAGTATTAGTTTATGATATATCATATTTTACCAAAGGTGAAGGTTTAGTAGATGACAAGCCTATAAAAACAATTTGTAAATGAATAATTGTCGATGGTTAAGATACCGACTTATTAGTTAATAACTTGTATATAAGTGATACATTGAGAGAACAAATAAAGTTTAAGGGCGTTGATAGACAAAAGTTTATTCCTTGGAACACAGAACCAGAAAAAAATTATGAAAATATACAAAAAATTAGTCTAAAATTTTATGACAACTACCTTAAATTAGAATGTCCTGAATGTAAATGTAATATGGATCTAATTCCAGCAGAAATAAGAAAGAGCATAATGGAAATAGGTGTTGTGTGTCCCAATTGTAAAAACCAAAAGTTTTTAATAAAAATACAATTTGATAGACATTTCAATTCATCAATTAAATTATAACTATACTTCTATTAGTGATCTTATGTATAACTTATTCAACATCTTCCTCAAACATCTCCAAATCACTTAAAAATTTCTTTGTCGTGCTTGTGATATGTTCGGGTTGGGTTTTGTAGATTTCTGCTGTTTTTTGCAATAATGTTTTTGTGTCCCGCTTTTCAGTTCTGTCGAGCTTTATTTTTGCGTCCAGCAATTTCTTAATTTCTTCTTTGCTTTTCTTTTTCTTTACTGCTTTTCTGACAGATTTCCATTTTTTGAATAATTGCTCTGCGGCTTCAGGGACATGTTCCGGCTTGACCTTTAACAGTTTTGCAGTTTCCAGCAAAATGTTTTTTTCTTTGTCCTGCAGTTCAGAAGTACGTTTTCCGGCAACAAAAGTTATTCTTACGACTCCATCCTGTATTTTTGAGGATTTTAAAACTTTTATTTCGCCGATTTCCGATGTGTTTTTACAGTGAGTTCCTGCGCATGCCTCGACGTCCACATCAGGAATTTCAACAGTCCTTATCTCGTTTCCTGTTATTGCGCCTCCTTGGTATATTTTTAAACCGTATTTTTTTTTGTCCTTGATTGATTTGATAACTGGCTGCGCAGAGTAATTATAAATTCGTGCATGCGCTTCAATCGGTTTAGCTGTTTTTC
>DAOVKX010000006.1 GCA_030631505.1 Candidatus Nanohaloarchaea archaeon | reverse complement strand
TTAATTCTGGAAACATTGGCAAGGAAATGATTTCATTAACTATTTTTTCTGTAACAGGTAATTCTGTTGTTTTCATAAGATTTTTTACCGCAGGTTGCAGATGATTTGGTATTGGATAATGCACTCCTGTAGCAATGCCATTTTGTTTTAAAAATTCTGCCAATTCATCTCTTTTTTCTGTTCGTATCACATAAAGATGATAAACAGATTTAGCCCATTCTTTTTCTGAAGGTAAAGTTATTGGTAAATCTTTTAGTTTCTCATTATATATCTGAGAATTTTTCCTTCTCATATTATTAAAAGAATCAAGTTTTTGCAGTTGTATTCTTCCAATTGCTGCCTGAACTTCATTAAATCTCAGGTTATATCCAACCAGTTCATGCAGATATTTATCTTTTCTTCCATGGTTTCTCAACATTCTTACTTTTTCCGCAATATCTGAGTTGTTTGTTATTAGGATACCGCCATCTCCTGCAACAGTCATGTTCTTTGACGGATAAAACGAAAAGCACCCAACATCGCCAAATGTACCCACTTTCTTGTTTTTGTACTCTGCACTATGTGCCTGACAGCAATCTTCAACCAAGAATAAACTGTGCTTGTCTGCTATCTCTTTTATTTCATCCATATTTCCAGGATGCCCATAAATATGAACAACAATTATGGCTTTTGTTTTTTCTGTGATTTTTTCTTCTATTTTATCAGGGTCAACTGTGTATGTATCATCAATATCAAGAAATACTGGTTTTGCTCCGCAATGAAAAACAGGTTCTATTGTAGGAAACGCTGTATGTGATGGTACAAGAACTTCATCTCCTTCTTTTATTCCTAAAGATGTTAAACTCAGCATTATAGCAGAAGTTCCTGAGTTTGTGAGAACTGCGTGACTTGCTCCCATTTTTTCAGCAAATTCTTTTTCAAATTCTTTGCAGTTTTTTCCCAATATAAACCAACCGGAATCCAAAACTTCAATTACTTTTTCTTTTGTTTCTTCATCCATGTAAGACTTTGACAAAGGTATTTTCATTTTATCACATAAGGTTTTTTTCCACAATAGTTACATTTTATGTCGTCAATGTATTTAATTATTTTTGCAGGATTTCCAACAACAACAGCTTTTGAAGAAACCTCTTTTGTTACAACAGAACCCGCTCCGATGATAGTATAATCTCCTATTTTTACAAATGGACAAATTGTTGCATTGGCACCAATTCTAACATATTTTCCAATTTTTGGAGCACCCTCTTTTTCAGAGATTTCTTTATGTTTTGCACATTCTTCATTTAATGCTTTTGGATAAGGGTTGTTTGCTGTCTTGACGCCGGGACCTATCCATGAATTTTCCTCTACTTCTGTGTGTTCTGCAATGAAGACGAGAGCATGAATCCTTACGTTACCTGAAAATTGGCAACCTTCCAAAACAACACTGTTTGTACCTACAGAAACATAGTCTCCAAAAACACAAAATGGGCCTATACTTGCATTGTCGCCTGTCTGGAAGTTTTTCCCTGTTTTTGTTCCTGCATAAATAACAGAGCCAGAACGAATTATTGAATTATCACCAATAACTGTTTCTAACTCACCGTCTTCTTTTCCCTTTGGCGGCTTGCCAACAACAGCAAAATCCTCTATAATTACATTTTTTCCGAGTTTTACATTTTTGTAGATTTTATAGTTCATAGAATAACCTTATGCTAAACTTACTCTAACTTAACCTTCATACCTGTTTCAGATGATTTATAAGCAGCTTCAACAATTTTTAATGTGTTTAGTCCGTCTTCTGCTGATGCAAGTGGTTTTTGTCTTTTTTCTATACATTCAAGAAAATGGTGTAATTCCAATCTTAAAGGTTCCTGTGTGATTATTTTTGGATGTGTGATTCCTTCCTCTACGGCAATCCACACACCTTTTTCATTTTGTTGATGATAATTATTGTATATTTTAACTTCCTGAGCAATGATGTTAGCAACTATTGTGGCTTTATCCCCAACAATTGTTAAATCCCTCCAGTTTTCTGGTGGGAAATAACCTGACTCAACATGGGCAAGTTCATAGCCATAATCAAGGATAACATGAGACACATCATCAAGACCCCTGCCAAGGTAATCTCTTGTTTCTGAAGTCACAGCTATTGGTTTTTTGCCCAAGAAATAGTTGAACAAATCAAAGTAATGAATGGAATCTGTGTGAGTTACACCCACATCAGTTCTTGCTCTCTTGAAACCCATATAATGCCCGAATATATACCGGAGCTTTCCCAGTTTTCCTTCATCTATTTGTTTTTTTATAAAAATTGTTGCCGGGTTAAACCTGAATATATGGCCAACCTGTAAAATCTGACCGTTCTTTTCTGAAATTCTAATTAATTCTTCTGCTTCGTGAGAATAGAGTGTTATTGGCTTCTCGACAAAAACGTCCTTTCCTGCTTCAATGCATTCTTTACAAAGTTTAAAATGAGAGTCTGTGGGAGTTACAATATCAACTGCGTCAACTTTATCTAAAAATTCGCGATAATCTGTAGTCAAGTGGTCACTTTTCATATTATAAGTACTGCATTTTTCCAATGATTTAGTACTCAAATCCGCAACATATAAATCAACATTTAATTCATTCCACACTCTAAGGTGGTTTTTTCCGAAACCACCAACACCAATCAAAAGAATTTTCAAAATACTCACCTACATCGGTTTTTGAAATGAAAGGAAAAAATGAAACTATTCAATTTCTTAACCAGTTCCAATATAGCAACTATGTAATATATCAGAAGTTAAATATTTAAAACTGTTTCTTAATATTAAACAATCAGTTGATAAATATATAAATTATCATACCAAAATATTTTTTCATTAGGATAATTTTCCTTAGACCATACAGGATAATCAAATATTTTCTCAAAATAGCTTTCATTTCGCACAAGAGCCCATAAAGTCATATTATAACGTGATTCCATCCAGGGAGCAAAAACAATAAATCCTATGTCTTTTTCTTTAATATATTCTAATGTTTGTTCTTCATTTGAAATTAATAATTTTGATAAATGGGGATTTGCTATTGAACACCAAGAAACGCTGTTTAAAAAATACGCATTAAAGCGAGTATCTGCAGTTACTATTTTTTTGTTATTTGTGTTTAGATTATTTATAACATCTGTTGATGTTTTTACTGCTCTTAAACCATGATCTCCATCTACAATTCTGGTTTTATTTCCATATGTGATAGAAAAACCATCGGTAATCCAAAACAAAGACACTATTAGAGATCCTGCGATAAGTATGCATAAAATAGCCTGGATTTTCTTCCTTTCAAAAAACGGGTTAAACACTGCAATTAAACAGAATAGAGGAAGTATTGTTAAATAGTATCTTCCTCCACTATGGAACGGCAGAAAAGCCACCCAAAAGATTAAGGACGAAACATAAAAATATGCCATAAACCTATTCTCTTTTTGTTGTTTTGAAAAATAATAAAAACCGATTAAAGATAATAAAGCAACAAAGCCCAAAGAATCTACTCTGAAAAAGAACAGTAAAAGTCTTGAAAAATCAAAAACACCCACTAATTTATCTTGTCTTAAATATTCCACCTGTGCAACTACTCCTTGTTCAACTCCTATTTCCTGATGCGGTGTAAAAAAAGGATAATCTATGGGGGGAGCAAACATACCTGATAGAACAAAACTCCTAATAAAAAAAGGACCTACAACAATAAAAGCCAATAATGCAACAACTGCATAGTTCTTTAGTTCTATTTTTCGTTTTTGAAGTATGTTTTCTATGATTAAAGAAAGCATAAGCAACCCAACCAAAATTACTGTCCCTTCCCTTGCCCAAACCATACCGCCAAGAAAAATTCCAGATAACGCCCAATATTTTAATTCTTTCTTTTCTCTTGCGATATTTACAAAGTAAAAAGATAGCAACAGGTAAAACGCCGGCGCTATGTCTACATATCCGGATATTGTCTGGGATAAAACTATAGGGATGGTCAAAAACAATGCGCATGCCAATAGACCAAAACCTTTTCTTAATTTCTCTGTTAAACAATAAAGCGCAATTACTGTGAATAATGTAAAGAATATCGGGATAAATCTTGTCGGCAACTCTATGAACTGGCTAAAAAACATATGGCTAAGTGTGAATAATAAGGGGAACAATAAAGTTCTTGACTCAAAAACTGAATTATAGTTAAAATCCTCCAGTGCTATTGGTGGGGAAATAATTCTCTGCTGCTCGAAAAATATCTTTCCCTGTAATGCTCTCCTGTATAATGTATCCCACCAGTCAAATGGGTTTGTTACTGCAAGATAAATAGAAAATAAGAAGAATAGTAGAAGTATAGAAAATAAGAATAAGTTAAAATGAGTTATTTTTTTAAGTTTTACTCGGAAAGAATCTAAAAATAGATGTAGTTTTTTTTTGATTCCAAAAACCTGAAAAATGCCTTTAGTATTTTTAGATTCCAAGAATTTTTGATTTTTTAGAATTTTTGATTTTTTAGAATCTCTAAAAAAATAAACTAAAATTAATAACTCTATAAAAACTATTGGCAAAACAAAACAGCTTTTAAGTGGAAGAAGCAAGGATAAATAGAACATAGATAATGTTATTGCGAGTGGAGTTATACCTAAAAGAATAAGTAACTTAGTTGGTTTCATTTAATCTCCCACTTTGCCACATGGATTGTCCATAAGAGAATAGGTTTGTTTGTAATTAACTTAAAATATTTGCTAACTTCTTCATAAACCTCATGTCTCTGCAATATGTGCTCTTCATAAACCTTTCTTCTGAATAGTTTTCCTCCTAGTTTAAACAACAACCACTCATTTGGCTGTATTGTTACAAGATATCGGGGTTTCATTTTTATAAAATTCTTCAAAGTTCTTCTTAATTTTTCTTTAGTGAGATGCTCAAAAACATTGGAGCAAAAAATTACATCGGGCTTTAATTTTTTGTAGTCTTTAACATCAGATAACTCAGGGTTTATATCATATCCAACAATTTTTTTGTCTAGTAGTTTCTTTTTTAATACACTTTCACCACAACCAAAATCCAATATGAAACTTTCATTACCAATAAGTTTTATTCCTTCGTTCATGAACTTATTAAAATAATAATTCATAATCGGGTTTTTTGAATAGTACCTATCTTCGTTAAATCCTTTCATTTAATCACTTTCTCTTAAATTTAAATAAAAATGATTTTATCATGATTAAAATATAACTTATTCCCATACGTCCTACTTTGAACTTTGGTATGCCTTTTTCTCTATCCTTATAAATTGTTGGCACCTCTTCAAGCTTATAACCAACAATATGGGCTTTTAATGCAAGTTCAGGTGAAATGGCGAAATCATTGGATTTTATATCTAAATCATAAAAAATATCTTTCCTAAACGCTCTAAATGCATTTGTTATGTCATTAACTTTGTAACGGAAAAAAAATTTGTTTAGCTGGGAAAACCCCATGCTAAGCAGCATTTTAAAATGGTCTAAATCGCCCGGAGAAGCATTTGCTATATACCTTGAGCCAAAAACAATGTCCGCCCCGGAATCTAATTTTTTTATGAATTTAGGAATTGTATTGAGATTATCTGAAGCATCACCCATAACCCACACAATATATTCCCCTTTTGCATTATATACTCCATCTTTTAGAGTAGCTCCCATACCTCGAATTTTGCTACCCCGATTCAGCAGTCTAAGATTCCTGTATTGCTTCATCATTTCTTCTACAACCTGTTGTGTATTGTCTGTGCTGTGGTCATTAACAATCAATACTTCTGCATTTAATTTACTTTTTTTAATCATCTTCTGCAAATCATCAATGAGCATCGGTATGTTTTCTTCTTCGTTATGCGCAGGAACAATTATTGAAATAAGCATATAAACACCAACAAGGATATTAATACTAATAAATATAATACTTTAAAGTTTTTAAAATGAAACTGCCATCAAAGGGAAAAATAATCAAAACCGGTTCTGGAGATCCTGCAAGATTGTATTATGTTCCTATAGCCAAAAATGTCTGGTTGAGCAGATTGACTAAACCCTTGGCTCTTCTTGGCAAAAACTATTCAAAAATTCTTGAAATTGGCTGCGGGAGCGGTATTTTATTTCCAGAATTAAAAAAACGCTCCAAAAAAGTTGTCGGCACGGATATACATCCTTATTTAAATGAAGTTCAAAAGAATTTTCCTGACATTGATGTTAGAAAAGAAAATGCAGAAAAATTATCATTTAAAAATAACACATTTGATGCTGTAATTGGCATAAGTGTTTTGGAACATCTTTCAAATCCGGAAAAGGGTATAAAGGAAATTAAAAGAGTCCTTAAACCTGGCGGTGTGGGGGTATTTGGCTATCCAATAAGAACAAGATTAAATGATTTTGTTTTTTGGTTTTTAAGTCATTTTAATGAACATGAAGAAGGCGACCATAAATATTACGGGCAGGAAATAACTCCTATTCTGGAAAAACATTTTAAGATTATTAAAAAAGAGAAAATGTTTCCTAATATATTTCAGATAATAAAAGTCAAAAAGTAAAAACTTAAAGCTAACTTTGAATTTCACTCAGTAATACCGCCAAAATCTCTGGAAATTTTTGGTAAAGTTGGTTTTTTGATTAAATCTTTTAACAACCAAAAACCAATATACCCTGACTGAAACGCATTTGGTATTACCTCGCATCCAGCCCAGCAACCCGGGCAGGTTTTCACTATTTTTCTATATTTTTCTGCTTTTTTAGAAAACCAGATTTCTTTAAAAGAGTTTTTCCTGAGATTACCAATCACATTAGTTTTGTAGGAACAGATTATTATATCTCCATTAGGATTAAGTCTCATATGTGAAAAAAGAGCCACACAAGGAGGATTCGGATAATCTCGGTTCTTTAATAAGCGGTTCTCAAGACCTTGTAAATAAAATCTCCAGGAGATATCCTCTAAAAAAGAGCCATCTGAATTAATGGATTTTCTTCTCATCTCTTTTATCAATGTATTTAACTCTTTTTCTGTAAAATCAGTAAACAAACTAAATCTTTCCGGGTTATTTCTCATGTTCTGATCAGTTCCTTCAACATAAACAGGTCTTGACGAAAGTGCTAATGCCGTATGAAAACCAAAATCCTGTGTCTCTGCAAAGTTTCGTACTTCGTGAATTTTGTCTTTGTTTTCTTCTGAGACTGTCTGATTTATGCCAAGGTAAAAATCGTATTTTTCTCTTAATTTTTTTAATTCGTTGAGAGTTTTAATGGTTTTATTAACTGCACCACTAACCCCCCTTATCTTATCATGAACTTTATCTGTAGCTTCCAAACTTATTTTAAGGTCAACTTTAACACCGTAATCTAAAATATCTTCCATTGTATCTATAATTTGTTTTGTTGAATAACCATTAGAAGTTATATGGATAAATTGCGCTTTTGTGTTATCAGATATCGACTTTATTATATCTGATAAATCTTTTCTTAAGAAAGGTTCTCCACCTGATATCCGTATAACATTTAATTTGTGCAATTCTTTTTGTTTGAAAATGTTATCAATTTCTTCATAAGAAAGATCTGGCTCTAAATTCTTTTTTTTCCAAACATCACACATAGAACATTTATTATTGCATTTCCATGTAACAGCAAAAGTACAGAATCTTGGTTTAGTTGGTTTATTAAAGTTTCTTAAAACTGCTGCTTGCGTTACAAAGGACAGGTTCTTGATTATTGTCTTTAAAGGTATGTTCTTGCTTGATTGTTTAGCCATTAAATCACATAAATATTGGGTTATCCATCTTTATAAATTTCTTAATTTTGACTCTTAGTGTAAATATTTCCAATCATTTGCCTCATTTATTTATAAAATCTGCAAACTTTCAAAAAAAGTAAATTGAACTGAAGTTAGAAACAATTCAGGTAAATAATCCCTCTGCAACTATATATTCAATTCATGAAACATTATTGCTGTTATAGATAAAGTTTCATCATCATGTTTAGTTCTTTTATGAGTTTGTCTGGAATAGGAACCTGTTAAGGGCATACAAATCAATTGATTCTTTAGTCTAAAATCAAATTATTTTTTTCTGATAGTGTTTTACCTGTCTTAACACACATAGTTCTTTCAAAAACAGTTTTTTTGTTTATTCAGTTGGGAAACCTACTTATCTAAATTAAATCCATAAACATCAATTCCTGTGGCTAAAAATACATTGATTGTGGAACATATCTTACATTAAATTCATCGCCAATTGTTCTAAGTAATAACTGTTTTGTTTTTGAGAATTCTCTTTGATCCTGTAAACCTAAAAGTCGTTGTATCTGTGAAACTGATTTTTTGCATAATAAATTCTTAAGTTCAAAAAATTCACCTTTTTTTACTTATTATATCTGCCAACAGACCAAAAAAAGCTATCTGCACAGCTGAAACTAATGTAATTATAACTGATATGTCTGCAAGTCTGTTTAATGCAAAAATAGAATAAAAAAAGATAAATATAGCTAACAAGAAGAAAATTATACTCATAGGGATAAAGACTTTCAAAGGATTAAAATAAACCACTGTTTTTATAATTAATGCCATAAATCCAACAGTATCATGTATCGGTCTGATTGTTGATTTACCTTTTCTTTTATGATAATCTATGGAGACGAACTTGACTGTGTAGTCGTTGCTCAAACATGCAAGAGTTATTGTTGTTGTAAATGAAAATTTTGAGGGAAGTATATTAAAAAATCTTAATGCAACTTCTTTTTTGAAAACTCTTAATCCTGAATTAAGGTCGGGTATTTTTTTCCCGCTCAGGAAATTTGCGAGTTTTGAAATGAAAAACTTGGCAGGTTTCCTTAACAACGGCACTTTTACACGTTTGCCTGTTCTTGCACCGACAACCATATCATATTCGTCTGTGAATTTTAAAAGTCGCGGTATCTGCTCAACAGGATAGGTTCCATCCGCATCTATCATCAGAATTAAATCATTTTTCGAATTTTTGATTCCTGTTTTCAGAGCTGCGCCATATCCCCTGTTTTCCGGATGTTGTATTAATTTGGTTTTATTTTTTTTTGCAATCATAGCAGTTTTGTCCTTAGAGCCGTCATCAACTACAATTATTTCATATTTATACTCTGTACTCTTCATGGTTTTTTTTATGTTTGATATAACGTTATCGATACCGGTCTCCTCATTATATGCAGGAATTATAATTGAGAGTTGTTTCATTTTATACCTCTTAGACAATACAATATATTAATAGTTATTTTATAGTTTTAAAAGATTTGTTAACTTCATAAATTTCCAGATAGTGCGGCGCTGTCATATTGTAAATCAACTCTGCATCATAATTCTGTGCCAGAGCCCTTGCAAAATCGCGCTCAGTTCTGTATTTTTGATTGCTATAACGTACCCGGATTATATATGTACTATTGTGTTTGGAATTGCCTATATTCTCTGTTAATATGTTTTCCAACCTCTCCGAACCGCCATAAACACAAGAGTCGTCCCCTGCATTCAGATAATTTCTTGGAGGGTATCCCTTGGGTAAAAAATAGGTAAAATCATCAAGGGTGCCAATTATTAGGGAATTATCATTTGTATTTTCATAAATCTGTCTGAAAACTTCATAGCGGCCTGATACGAAATCCTGATGCATTGAAAACATCAGAATCAGATTTAAAAATAACCCAAAAATTAAAATCCAGAAACTCCTGTTATATGGTAACTTTAATCTCCTGATAAATTTCCTGTTGACTGTAGCATAACTTATCAGAAAAAACGGGAATATAAAAGTCAGATAACGGGTCCCTAATATAAAGTCAAATATCCTGCCTTCAAAACCGGAATACCAGAACAGACTATAGAATCCTATGCCAAAAAGTATTATTGAAAGGATTTCATATTTGTATTTTCCTTTGTAAGCAAACGGCGCCAGCAACATCAAGGGATACAGTATCAGCAATGCAGCAGAATATTCAAGGAGATGTTGCGGGGCATAGCTAATACTAAACACATGAAAACCCAGCTCTGAAAAACATTCAGGGATAAGGTAATGTACTGTATTAAACGGTCCGCCGAAAATGAAGTTATTATACATGAGAACAAATACTGCAATAGGAGAAAATCCAATTATAAAATTCAAAAGTTTTTTTCTGTTATTAAAAAATAAAACCAGTGCAAAGGACAAAAATCCGATTATTGCTGTATACCTGAACACACAAGCCAAGCCAAACAGAAACCCCGACACTATGTGGTGTTTTCTATTATCACTTATGTAGAAGTAAAAACCTGTCAATAAAATAACTGCAGTTGCAAGATTATTGAATAAAGTTCTGCTTAAATAAAGAAATGGCGGAAAGAACAGGTATAACAAAGTATTTTTAGTGTCTATATTCAACTTTTTCAGGATTTTATAAAAAATAAAGGTTCCAAAAAGATGTACCAGTAAACCCGATAAAAATGCAGATTCCCAGCCAAGAAAAGTAAATGGCAGAAGAAGAACTGATTGCCCTATAAAGTTTGTATAAACATACTTTTCCCCGTTGAAAGGGAATTCATAAGACTGATAAGGTTCTGTTGCAAAGAGCGACCCGGCTCTCAATAGATAAGCTCCATGCAGATACTCCTGCTCGTCAGAACTCCCGTAAAATTTGGGGTAGAATAAAGCAAAAATAATAATATAGATTAATGCTGAAAATACTATAATCTTTTCATTTGTAATTTTCGATTTTTTAATCTTAAACACCTAAAATATTATAAAGAACTGAGCGAATACAGCAAAAATTACTTGTCTTGACCTGCTCAGGCACAATCAAAGTATATATGCATTGATTGCATGATATATCCACCCCACCAGATCCTGGCTTTGACTATATATTTAACTTTGCAATTACTTATTATTTAAGATAAAATTTAAGATGATATTATGAAAATTGCAGCAGTTATACCTGCATATAATGAAGGGATGAAAATTGCAGGCGTAGTAAGAGATGTGCTTAACTATGCAGATATTGCAATAGTTATTGATGATGGCTCAGATGACAACACATATAATGACGCGAAAGAAGCTGGAGCATTAACCATTCATCAGGAGAATACAGGTATTGCCGGGGCTGTAAAACAGGGGTTCAAAGAAGCTATAAAACAAAAAGCAGATATTGCTGTGATTATAGCCGGCGACGGCCAGCATGAAGGCAGACACATACCGAAACTCATAAAACCTATTATCGACAAAGAAGTTGACGTTATTCTAACAAGCCGTTTTAGAGGAAACTTGTCTGAAATGCCTTTTCAAAGAATTCTTGGAAATAAAATATATACTGGCTTAATAAGACTTTTGACCGGCATGAAACTTACTGATGCACTGTGCGGTCAAAGAGCTTTTTCAAAAAAAGCATTGGAAAAAATAGACCTGAAACGGGCCAAGGGCTATGAACTGGAAGTAGTAACCTTATTTGAAATACACAAGAAGGGTTTAAAATACAAAGAATTGCCAATAAAAGCGATATATAAAGGTTCTGTTTCAAAAATGGAAGTGAAACATATGCTGAGCATAATGGGTTGGATAATAAAAGAGTGGTGGTCTTTATGATTGGAATTTCAAAACCTCAGATATCTGAAGAAGAAATAAACGCTGTAAGGGATGTTTTAAATTCAGGTAATATTGTTCAGGGAGAAAAAGTCCGGGAATTTGAAAATAATTTTTCTTCATACTGCGGAATAAAACATGGCGTTGCAACATCTTCAGGGACATCTGCTTTAGAGGTTGCCTTGAGGGCTCTGGACATTGGAAAATATGATGAAGTAATAACAACCGGGTTTTCTTTCATTGCCACTGCCAACTGCATTATGTATACTGGAGCAACTCCTGTTTTTGCTGACATAGATTCGAGAACATTCAATATAGATTCTGATAAAATAGAAGAAAAAATCACAGAAAAAACAAAAGCCGTAATTGTTGTTCATCTTTACGGCCAGCCATGCGAAATGGGGAAGATAATGGCTATCTGCAAAAAGCACAATCTAAAACTCATTGAAGATGCATGCCAGGCGCATGGAGCAGAGTATAAAGGAAGAAAAACGGGCTCTTTTGGTGATATTTCGTGTTTCAGTTTCTATGCAACCAAAAACATCACTACTTCTGAAGGTGGTATGTGCTTAACAAATGAGGAAGATTTACACAAAAAAATGAAACTGCTAATAAACCATGGAATGGACCAGCAATACAAACATGAAATTCTTGGATACAACTACCGCATGACAGACATACAGGCAGCTATAGGTATTGAGCAATTAAAAAAACTTAATAAATTCAATGAAAAAAGAATTAAAAACGCAGGATTCTTCAATGAAAAATTAAGAGATATTGAATGGGTGTCATTGCCTTTTGTAAGTCCTGGCTGCAGGCATGTTTTCCACCAGTATACTTTAAGGATTTTAAATAACAAAAGAGATCAGTTTCTGAAATATCTCAATGAAAATCATATCGGAGCCCGGATTTATTACCCAGTGCCGATTTTCAAACAGCCAGTGTACAAAAAGTTAGGATATAATATTGAGTTGAGTAACACAGAAAAAGCATGCGAAGAAGTGATTTCAATACCAGTTCATCCTGGATTAACAAAAGAAGATCTGGAGAAAATATCTAAAAAGATAACTGAATTTAAATCCTGATTTTTTCTTTGCATTGCGAGCATTCATAAATACCTTTATTTATTTGGTGTATTCTTTTCCCGCATATACAAACGTATCCATGCAATTTTGCAGGATTGCCGAAAACCAGACCATAATCAGGCACATTCTTTGTAACAACAGAGCCTGCTCCGACCATAGCAAATTTTCCTATAGTAACATCAGGTAAAATTATCGAGCCTGCTCCGACCGATGCGCCGTACTTAATCAGGATTTTTCCAACATTCCAGTCCTGTTCTTTTTTCAATGCTCCTGCATTTGTAACTGCCCTGGGGTTCCTGTCATTTGTAAGAATAACATGTGGGCCTATAAAAACACCATCACTTATTTCAGAACCCTGATACACAGAAACATTGTTCTGGATTTTAACTTTGTTTCCTATTTTAACTTTCGGGCCAATATATACATTTTTCCCAAGTATGCATTCCTCTCCGATCTCAGCACCAGCCATTATATGAACATGATGCCATATTTTAGTGCCTTTCCCGATTGCCGCTCTTTCAGAAACTTCTGCAGTAGGATGAATTTTTACACCTTCAGACATTTTAACCAGCCAAACAGTATAACTATATGACATGATAAGTTTTAAAATTATTTAAAACTTAAAAAAGTATGATTTATAATGAAATTGAACGTTGCTGTGGTAGGTACTGGGGTGATGGGACAGCACCATTTAAGAGTCTATAATGCCCTAGATAACGTAAATTTAGTGGGTTTGGTTGACCTTGATGAAGCATTAGGTAATAATTTAGCAGAAAAATATAATATAAACTATTATAAGACATTATCAGACCTTTTTGAAAGTGGAGAAACTAATGCGGTTTCTGTATGTACACCTACACCGACGCATTTTGAAGTTGCAAAAAAATGCCTGGAGAACGACATACATGTTCTTGTTGAAAAGCCGATTACTATGCAACCAGAAAATGCAAAAAAACTTATAACATTATCAGAGTTAAAAAAGCTAAAGTTAATGGTTGGTCATGTAGAACGATATAATCCTGCAATAAAAACACTTAAAGAAAACATGTACAAAATCGGCAGGCCCTTAACATTCAGCAGCAGAAGAATAGGTCCTTTCCCGAACCATCGCGTACATGACGGGAATGTTTTATTTGATTTGGCGATACATGACTTAGATATAATTTTTTACATATTCGGTAACAGGGAGATAACTGATTTGTTTGTTGTCGGAGGTGAGATAGTTACTGGCGATCTGGATTTTGCACAGATTCTAATGAAACTTAATGATTCTTTATGCGGAACTCTTGAAGTGAACTGGGTTACACCCACAAAGGAACGTTTTTTAAGTGTAACTGGTGAGAACGGTATATTAAAAGTTGATTATATAAATCAGGAAGTAAAATTTCATCAGTTCTATAAAAAACCAAAACCTAAGGATTATAAAGAACTCCTTGAGTTGGGCAAACACGAATTTGAAGAACTTCCTGTGAAAAAAGAAGAGCCTCTCAAATTAGAATTAATAGATTTCATAAACTCAATAAAAGAGAATCGTAATCCCATGGTAAACGGTCATGACGGATTAAAGGCACTCGAAAAAGTGTATGAGATTAAGGAAAAAATAAAGTGAGGGTGTAAATATAACTATTGAAGTTATGTTTGTTTTGAAGTACAATATCTGTCTTCTAATAATACCGCCAAAATCTCTGGAAATTTTCGGTAAAGATGGTTTTTTGATTAAATCTTTTAACAACCAAAAACCAATATATCCAGACTGAAACGCATTCGGTATGACTTCGCATCCTGCCCAGCAACCCGGGCAGGTTTTCACTATTTTTCTATATTTTTCTGCTTTTTTAGAAAAAAAGATTTCTTTAAAAGAGTTTTTCCTGAGATTATTTAATTTAAACAGCTATAAATCCATAAGTTTGGGTTTTTCTCTAAAATGGGGTTGTAAATCTCTGTCAATTCAAATGGAAAATCTTTAACCATAGTACAATTTTCTTTTGCGTACAAATATCCTTTATCTTCAGGCCATAATTCAACTTGTTCATAATAAAATACAAGATATTCATATTTTCCAGACTGAATGTCTTTTAATCGGTCTTCATCAGTTACTATATATCCAGAATAAATATTGATGTTTCTCTTCCTTATCTCAAATACCTGGCCTGATTTTTCTGTTAAAGGAAAGTAATTTGAGAGGTTATATTCGGGTAAATAATAACTTAAAATGCCTGAATACCATGAAAAAATAGCAGTGTCTTCTTCTGCTTCGGTTTCGAAATATTGTGCGGCATCTTTGTATCCAACGGTTCCAGGAACAGTCAACAAAGCTTGAGGGATATTGAATAAGGACAATATTAAAACTAATAAAATCGTGATCGAAAATAAATGTTTTTTGTTATTAATAATATGTACAATTGAAATAGCTGAAAGTAAAGAAAATAAGGGCAAAGTTGAGGATAAATAATGCAATTTTCTTGGATGAAACATTGTCATCGAAAGTAAAACCAATAAACAAAGTAAAATTGGTAAATATCGTTTGTCTAATTTTTTAGTGAAGAAAAGGTATGATGAAAAAATCAAAGAAAAACCAAAGATTAAAAACAACGAGGTGAACTGAGTAAAAGACCAGTAGATATAAGTCCACCAAGGAAGGTGGTTTGAAACCTGTCCCATAAAAAGAGTAGGACTACCCACCATTTTATGAATGAAAAAATATGCATGATTTTTGAAAATATTAACAATACCTGCCGGCCAAAGGGCAACAAAAACAAAAAATGATAAAACCGGGGCTAAAATCAAAGTTTTGGATACAAACAAACCTTTTTTTGATATCTGAATCCATTTGTTCTTAATTAAAATTAAAGACAATATTAAAGAGATCAGAACTCCCAGAGCAAGTTCCAATGTTAAATATGATATAGCCAATAATACAAAAGTTATATATAACCACTTGTTATTTTCTTTCTTTAATGAATAAACAAATGAAAAAATCGTTGCCAATACAAAAAAAGTAAACATAGCGTGCCATGAAGCAACTTTACTTGCATAAACATGTACTGGTGTAATCGCTAATATAAACCCTGACATAAAACCAATATATCGTTTGTTTTTGTCAAAAACTAACAATGAAGCGACATATAATAAAACAGGAGTAAGTGAACCAAATAATATTGATGGGGCCCTCATAATTACTTCTGAAAAGCCAAAGAAATGTACAAACAAACATATCAGATATATCAACAGAGGTGGGTGTTGGTGTCTCAATCTTAAAACATCTTTATCCGGATCATAATCAATATTGCCAATTCCGAGATAATATTTTATCGTATCCTTAATTCCTAAGGTTCCTTTATCCAGATAATTAGCAAAAAAACCCATCTCTGCTGCCTTTATATACTCTGCCCCGTCAGGACTTAAGGGGGTGTCTGTATAGGGCAATCTTAATGCTAAAGAAAATGTTAATAAAAAAAGCATTAAAATACAATCAGATTTATTAAGCTTCATCTTTATCAATAAGATTATATATCGCGGAATTTATTTAATATTTGGGGTTTGATATGAATAAACATTACATTGACGTAATAAGAGTTGACCATTGGTTTAAAAATATAATAGTGTTTATAGGCGTTCTTGGTGCGATGGAAAAATTTGACATACTTCTGTCATATAAGACACTTCTTATATCTTTAATGGCCTTTTTTCTTTCATGTTTAATCTCTTCATTCAACTATGCTATAAATGAAATTCTCGATGCCAAGTATGATGCCAAACACCCCCTAAAAAGGGACAGACCAATACCTAGTGGAAAATTAAAAGTCAAAAATGCCATAGTCTTTGCATTGATTCTTGTTACCATTTCTCTTGGTGCTGCGATAATATTCTTTCCGATGCTTTTTGTGCTCTCTATTTTAGCACTCCTTGTTGCCGGTTTTTTTTATAATGTAGAACCTATGAGAACAAAAGACAAACCATATATTGATGTAATCAGTGAATCTATAAACAATCCAATTAGGATTTGTATTGGCTGGTTCGCCTTAGCTCCAGAAAATATTTTTCCTCCAATGTTGGTTTTGATATTAATTTGGGTTTTTGGATGTTTCTTAATGAATACAAAAAGAGTAACTGAATTAAAATTCCTCGGTAAGAAAAAAGCGGAAGAATATAGAAAAGTTTTCAAGTATTACAATGTTCGTCCCTTAACAATTCTTCTTTTAATATATGCAGTTTTAAGCATTATTCTGTTTATACAGTTTGTATTCAGTTTCGAACAAAAATTGATTTACGCTATTCCGTTTGTACTTTTGTTTTTTATCTGGTGGTTCAAAATGGTGATGGGTAAAGACGAGGTAACAATGCATCCTGAAAAAATATATAGGAAACCCAGTTTCCTGCTTTACTGTATCAGTTTATCTGTATTCATTGCTATTTTGCTATTTTAAAATAAGTTCGTTTCATAAAACCTGTTAAAATGAAGTTTAGCATACTCAAGGAGGTTGTTCCTTTTAACAGAGATTTTCTTAAATTATCCCTGTATTCTGTATATGCCAACCCGATTTCATACCAAAAATGCGCGTCGCTTCCTGCAGTTTTCATTTTATTGTTTTTACTCGCATAATCAAATGCGTTTCTGTTGAACTGCGAAAGCATAGTCCTCGCATTTAAACACTCCACACCATCAAGCTCTTTGAGAATGCTTAATTCCTTAATCCTGCTCCTTCTAAGAGGGTCAAATGGGTGTGGTGCAACGGCAATACCGTCTTGTCTTCTTATCTCATCCAACACACTATAGAACTCTCTTTGTTTTATCTCTTCGTTTAAAAAAAGGGCTAAAACTTCCCCTTTGTTTGTTTTTATTTCAGAACCAACTATGATTTTTATATCCTTGTCTTTATTCATTTTTTTTAATTTAAATCCACCAAGAGTTGTGTCATGGTCCGTGACTGCTACACCATCAAGTTTTCTTTTTTTAATCATTTTCAAGATAGTTTTTAGTTCAGTAAAAGAATCCATAGAATATTTTGTGTGGATGTGCATATCAATTTTCATATAAATACTATTACTTGTATATTATATAAAATGAATGTCATAACTGAAGAAAAATTGAAAAAACATTACAGAGACAACTATAAGTATGATGTTACAAGACAATTTAGGGAAGGAAATTTTTTTGAACAGTATTGGATTAAGAACAGAATTGAAAAAATAAAGAAATACATTACACCTTCTGAAAAAAATATTCTTGATTTGGGCTGCGGTACAGGAGAAATTACAAAATCAATAGCAAAAGCATTCCCAGATTCCGATGTTGTAGGAATTGATATAAGTCCTTGGACTATAAGAAAAGCAAAAAGTTATCATTTAAATGCAAAAAATGTTGAGTTTCTTGTCGGAGATGCTTTCAATTTAAAATTCAGAAAGAACACTTTTGATATTGTTATTTCAACAGAAGTAATAGAGCATTTATTAAGCCCAGAACTAATTTTTGATGAGGTTAGCAGAGTATTAAAAAAGAATGGTTTATTCATAATCTGTGTTCCATTTAAGTATCATCCAATATGGCAAATAGAATCTATAAGGAACTTATTCAGTATTGACTATAAGAAAGAAAGCAAAGAAGGTGGAAAACATTACGAACCTTTTCATCGCTCATATGTCCTTAAAGACCTTTTAAACGTATCAGACAAATTTGAATATTTTAGCCACTGTTATGCAGGATTATTCACTGCATTGATCGTTGTATTAAAGAAAAGTATTTCATAAATCATTACTTTCTTTGTGGGTTTGTATTCAAGTGAAATATTTATGTTAAAAATTTCGTGATTTAAATTACGTTTTGTTTCATTTAACTCATAAATTAGTTTTAAATTTTCAGGAATGTTTTCTTTGTCCAATAAAAAAGCCAGCTCTGGTCTCGCTTTTGCTGCTCTCCGTTCATCAAAAACTATATATTTTGCATCGTATTGTTGCGAAAAATTCATTAAGGTATTGTAATCCCCCAGGATTAGCGGTATCCAACCGGAATTTGCATAATATGCGAACTGTGTATTTCTGGAAACAACTACAACATCGGGAGTTGTGTGTTGTTTTAGCCACAAACCTGCTTCTTTTTGTTCAGCAGATTCATTTATATAAAATATATAGGAACCTATCAGCAGAGTTATACTTGAAACTCCAATTAATAGAATAAATATAACATTCTTGGAGAGTTTCAAATTAATTTTCTTAAAATAGTCTTTTGTTTTCATAACACCAAAAACTGAAAAAATTATAAAAAAGGGAGTCAAAGGAAAAAGGTACCTCTCTAATGGATAAAAAATTCCAAAGGAGATGTAATAAAACAAAATTAAAGTATAAATGAAGAAAAAGTCTTTCCAGTTTTTAAATGAATTGTATATACCCCATAAAGCAAAAAGTAACAACAAAGGTTCAAATAATAAAGGGCTATATGCAATAAGTCTAAAAATGCCTTTTAAGCCATAAAAAAGAAAAGTAATTGGTTGAGTGAAAATGTGTTCTAAAAGAGGTTTTGGTTTCGTATCGACACTATATGCAAAATTTATCCAATCATATTTATCATTCCAATTAAACGTAACAGTTCCGCTTTTTTCTGAGTAAAAAGGATTCCCGGTTAAATTGTAACTTCTTACAAGCCAGGGGGATATAGTAAGTAAAAATATTACAAACAGGACTATGATTTTCTTATTTTTATAGAACGTATAATCTTGTCTTGTCACACTATAAGCTATTATAAATAATGGTAAAATGAATATTGCCTGTACTCGTGATAAATAAGCTAAGCCACAAAAAAAACCTGCCAGAACATAATAGGTTAATTTATTATATTTCATTGATTTTACAAAGAAAAAAACTGCAACAAAATTTATAAAGGTAAATAAAATTTCGGGTGATACAGATATTGAATAAATATTTATCCAAACAGAAACAACAGTCAGTAATGAAGATATAAATGCTATTTTTTTGTTAAACAACTCTTTTGCAAAGTAATAAACAGGAAAAACCAAAAGACTCCCAAATAGTATTGAAACAAGTTTTGCTGAAAAAAACCCCACACCAAAGAGTTTAAAAGACAACACCAAAAAGATGGGCAGAATGGGCGGTGCATAAAATTCCGGGTGAGGTATGGGGTGTTGTATAAAAGCCAATCTTATATAATCGCTAACAAATCCTTTGCCATTTAACAGGTTGTCTGCTATGTTTGTGACATAAGGTCCGTCTGTATTTATTACAATATTAAATTGCTGTAAATATAATTTTAATACAAAAGATATTAAAAACAATAAAAACAAAATAAATACTTCTTTTCTCGTTTGTTTCATTATGTTCGCCTTCTAAATATTTTAACATTATCCATTTCCTTTTCTATGGTGTAATTAGAACCAATATATTCTTTAAAGGCGGGGTAAACCAAGAAAAAGGACTCCTGCATAGAAATTTCATCTATTACATAATTTATTTTATTTGTTTCCAGATAATCCTGAATTTCTGTAATTGCAGGATAATTTATCAAACTTAATTCTGCATTAGTCCTGGGATAATGATAAAGTATAGGATGAGATATATCAAAAATTACTCTCCTGTCCGAAACAAATGCAAATATAGGATTGGCAAATATCTCCTCGTTTTCTGCTGTGTGCGCTAAAATGTGGCTTGAAACTCTTTCAACAGTCTTGGGGTAAATTATTCTGTCTATTCCTCTGCTCTGGGAATACGGCTGGTAAAAATGCAAAGACTGTGCAAACAAAGCAGATGATACCAGCAAAATCAAAAATATTTTTACAAACTTATTCTCCTTATTTTTTATCATAGAATGGATAATCAATGCAGACATTAAACATACAACTGATGAGAGTTCTGTAAAGTAACTAACATGCCAGGTATAATATATAAGATAAAATAAAAAAGGGCCTATAAACCAGAACATTAAAAAGTTATTTGAAAATGCATTATAGTTTTGTTTTTTTATGAAGGGAACAATTATTTTTAAAACAGGGTTGAATAAAATAGAAATTAACATTATTATTGAACTGAAAAAAAGAATGAATAAAATGCTTAAATTAAGCTGGTTTTTCATAAAATAATAAGCATAAACATCCCCAAGAATGTATAAAAAAGCAATGAAAGGCACAAAATAAGCCATGGATTTAAACGGAATTTTCTTAGTTCTGCCAGATAAGAAAAATATAAAGAAAATAGACAAAGGAGCTATCAGGTAAAGGCCCTCTTTTACTAGTATGTTAATCATGCCTAAATGATTTATAAAAAACGTGTTTAACTGAAGAGCAAAACGGCTGAAAACATTTACTCCCGCCATATCATAAAATGGCTTTGTATTTATCATAAAAATCAAAAATGGTAAAAGAGAAAATAAGGCGCCTGACCCAATAACAAACATTTTTTTGACTGTTTTCGTTAAGTTCTTAGAGTTGCAATAAATGAAAAACAGTTCTGTTATCAAAAACACAACTGCAGATTTCCTGACTAATATGGCAAGCCCTAAAAATATTCCGTTAAGAAAAAGTTGCCTCCTATTATCTATTTTAATTCCATTAATCAAAAAATACATAGCCAGTAAAACAAATAACTGCTGAATGGGTTCTGTCTTTAATATGGAATTCCAGAAAATGAATATCGGAGAAATCGTATAAATCAAGGATGCAAGAAGACCTATATTCTTGTTGTAAAGTTTTTTTCCTATCAAAAAAATCATGAATGTTGAACCAACTTCAAAAATAACAGAAAGCAATCTTCCTGCCAGAAGTGTGTTTCCAAAAAACTCAATAAAAGGCAGCAACAGCAAAAGATACAACGGGTCGCGGGAAGCGTAGTCAGCAAAAGGTGTGTATCCTTTGAGAACCAAAGAAGCGTCATATAGCCATGTACCTTCATCAGGATTCATCCATATTGTGTTTGCTGAATACAGCCGGACAACAAAACAAAGCAACAGTATAAAATAAATATTAAACGAATAATTAAAAATTGATTTTATTGCTTGCCTGTTCATTGCATCGCCATCTAATAAAGTTTATTAAATGATAATTTCGGTTTGTAAATTCCATCGTTCTCTATGTAAATCTTATTCCAGATTTCAAAGGTCAGCAGATTCCAAATCTGGCGGGCGTAATAAAGTTTTGATTTCTCATAATTACTCAATAACTTCTGAATATATTCTTTTTTAAAGTATTTACTTTCGAACAGAATTTGCGAAGACAGCTCTTTTAATTCCCCATTCAACCATATATCTATTGGAACAAAGAATCTTTGTTTTTTCTTTTTTAACGTACTTTTTGGCAATAAACTCGACATTGCTTTTCTGAAAATATATTTGTCAATTGTTCCATTCAACTTCAGATTCTGCGGTATTTTTGCAGAAAACTCCACAATCTTATGGTCTAAATGGGGCTCCCTGCCCTCCACAGAGTGAGCCATAGACATCTTATCTGATTTCATCAGGAAGTCGTCCGGAAGCGTTGATTTTATATCCAGTAAAAGCATCTGGTTAAAAAACGAATTTTTGTCAGAAAAATATTGTCTTTTAACTTCCTGAATCAAATCAAGAACTTTGTGTTTATTCTTGTATAGTTGCTCTTTTTCTTCTTCGGTGAATACATTTACCAGTGCCATGTAACTCTTTTCTTTGTTTCCCAAAGATAAAACAAATTTTTCAAACCGTTTTATACCTTCCTCGCCTAACTGCGAAGTATATCTAAAAAACATATTAAGGATGTTTTTAGGCACATAACGGACAAATAAAGGCAGCGCATTTCTGAACCATCGCGGAATCCTTCTGTAGGGCCATGCAAGTTGCATAATTTTAACCTGTTCATAGCCGGCGTATAATTCGTCCGGGCCATCGCCAATAAGAATAACCGGAACTTTGCTTTTTCCTGCCAATTCTGAAACAAAATAAGCAGGAATGTTTGTTGCGTCGCCTGGAGGTTCATCCAGGTGCCATATTATTTCAGGCAAAGACAATATACTTTTTTCATCCAGAACTTTC
>DAOVKX010000044.1 GCA_030631505.1 Candidatus Nanohaloarchaea archaeon | reverse complement strand
TACCGATCCGGATAATAGTGTGGGTTATGAGCCTTTTGATAACGGTGGAGCAGGTATGTATGTGACTTCTGCAAGAATGATAAGGGCTGGTATAGTTCCTCTTAAGGCTAATGGGAGCCAATTCGAAAAAGTTTATAAAAAATTAAGCGACGTGCTTGATTATAAGCAGGATTATGAATCTATAAAAAAAGAGATGTCTGATGCTTTTCCTTTTAAAATTACTTTAGAAGAACTTAATAAGAATCTGGCTGAGAATTAGGTTTTATTAAATTGATAACTTTTGAATTTCCTCTGGGAGATAACACATCCCGGTTTTTAAATCTATGACTACAGGAGTATGAATTAGCTTTGATATTTGGCTTTCTAATTCGTTAAGTTTCTCTATCTTTTTAATAAATTCGTCTATTTCTTTACTATCTCCTTGTGAAAGTTTTATATCTGTTATTTTTTTACCTTCTACTTTTAATTCTTTTATCTCTGGGTTGTCCTTCAGCGCATCATAAATCGTTCTAACTCTTTTCATTTCTCTTTCATAATCTGGCCCATCCCTTAAAATTACATATTTTGGACTGGAAGGATCAGGGCGATATGTATTAGTTTCCAAAATTATTTCTCTTTCCAGAAGATACCCTATCTCTTTAGTCCTGTGACCCAAATCCTCTTTATATACGACTGCACTTTCTTTTTTTTCCATAATTAGAAATAAGAATTAAAATTTATAAATCTTTCATCACTCCACATAAAATTTCTTTACTACCTAAACTTCAAAGAACCTGTATGCTTAAAATAAATCTTAACTGGTTTATTGTATTTTTCACTTAACTGCTGGATTTCTTTTTCTTTTTCAAACCAAAATTCCTTTGATAAATTTCTGTATTTTTCTTCCAACTCAGGAAAGTTCTTTTTTATCGCTTCAAAAACTTCTTTTCTGCATGAATTCAGGTTCAAATCCTCGAACATTAACAAATCAACAAAAGGTGAAACTTCCTTGAAAATTTGTTCCAGATTAGTTAAATACGGCAAAATCGGGCCAACAAAAGCGTAAGTGTAAAATCCCTCTTTTTTCAGCTTTTTTAATGCCTGTAATCTTGCATTGGAGCTTGGGGAGGAAGGTTCAAACACCTTTTTGATATTTTCATCCAAAGTTGTTATTGTCAGGCCAAGTTCGCAGGTTTTGAACCTTCTGAAAATATCAATATCTCTTGTAATTAAGTCTGATTTTGTCAGAACAGATAATTTCATATTTGGATTTAAATTCCGGAGAACTTTCCGTGTAAGTTCATATTCTTTTTCAATTGGCTGGTATGGATCGCTTGTTGTGCATAAAATTACACTTCCTTTTTTCCCTGCGCTTTCTTTGGCAACTAACTCAGGCGCATTTATTTTAACATCAACAAATTCGCCCCATTTATCATTCTGCTTTCGCCATTTGCAGATAAATCTTGCGTAACAATAAATGCAACCATGCATACATCCAGAATAATGATTTATAGCAAAATCTGCACCGGGAATTTTTGTCCTGTGCAAAATTCTTTTTGCTTTTATTTCATAAATTTTCATAATAATAAGTTGTAAGTTATCTTGCTTTAATGTATGTGTTCAATCTCCTAATCGCACCCAAGCGTTCCTTGTTATTCAGTTTTGCATTTTCTAAAGAATCCTTTAACATCTTAATTGAACTGTCATAAACCTGTCTGTTGACAGGATAAGGTGTTCCGTCCTTGCCTCCGTGGGCAAAAGAGTATTTCACAGGGTCTTTCCAGCTAAGTCCTGAGCCGTAGACCAAATCAGAAATCAAAGCCAAAGCCCTTATTCTTTTTGGCCCCATACCTTTCAGGGAAACAAGTTCCTCATAATTATCCGGCTGGAGTTCATATGCCCTTTGCAGAACTTTCATTCCCTGCTTGCCAACATCAATGTCCTTAATCCAGTGATGTTCAGGCATGCTGAATTCCATCAAACTTTTGTTGGGCTTTTTTGTAAGATATTTTTCAAGATGAACAGGACCGTCTTTAACCAAGTCAACGCTTATTTTTCGCGCCTCTTTGTTTTCCTTTGATGTCATATCAAGCGCATTTTCTGCCCTGTCGCAGCAGATTGCAGAATGCGGCTCTTCCACAAAACTTTCTACGTTATCAGACATCCAGTGATACCTTCTTGCATGGCTGTCGTTCATGCCCTGCTGGACGACAACCCACTTGCTTTTTTCTGTGAAGATAAAAATGTGATGATAAAGCTGATAATTATCCTGAACGCATGAGTTGTCCACTTTTGCAGACATTCTGCTTGAATATTTTAGCTCATCAATTTTTTTGGACGACAATGAAAACAAATCAACAGCTTTCTCAATTTCTTCAGGTGTTTTTCTTGATGTTCTGCCTTTGCCTCCCGCAACAAAGATGCCATGTTCCTGTGGGTTTACTGCCATTTTAAGTGCCCCACAGGTTGTTGTGGTAACCCCGGAACTGTGCCAGTCAAATCCAAGAACGCAGCCAAACGCCTGAAACCAATAAGGGTTTGAAATCCTCTTCAAAAATTCCTCCTGACCATACTCATAAAGAATAACTTCTGTAATTGCGCCGGAAAGTTTCACCATCCTCTCGAAAAGCCATCTCGGCGCCTTTCCGCCATGCAAAGGCAGATTCACAGCTCCTGTCTTCTGCATAAAAAACAATTCACTTTCTGTTTATAAAGTGTTTCGGGTGTGTGTTGCCGTTTGGATTGAATTGTGGACATACAAAAAGAAAAGTATTTAAATTGTGGACATAATATATATGTTTATGGCATATCTTGAAACAATTAAGAAAGGGAAAAGAAAATATTATTATTTATCAACTACACTTAGGATTGGTAATTCTTTTAAAAAAGTTAGGATATATCTTGGGAGAGACATAAATAAAGCTGAAATGAACGAATTGATGAACAAATATAAACCTTCTTTAAAAAAGAAGGTGGATGAACTAAAAAGAAAATCAGGAAAGGTTTTCATAACTCTTGATGAGAAACAGAAAAAAGAATTAGAAGAGATAAAAAATCGCTACAACTCAGCCATTAAAAAACTTAATGCAATTGAATACGAGGTTTATGAAAAAAATCATCTTATAAATTTCACATTTAATACAAATGCAATAGAAGGTTCAACAGTAACTTTGACAGAAACCAGCATTATATTAGAAGATAAAATAACACCAGAAGGAAGAACCCTGAGAGAAATTCATGAAGTTGAAAATACAAAAAAAGCGTATCAACTTCTAAAAACTTACAAGGGTGGTGTTGATACAAAAGTAATCAAAAAAATCCACTTTTTACTGACACACAATATCTTAGGAACCAACGCAGGAAAATTCAGAAAAATACGGGTTTATATGGGCGGTTCAAAACACATTCCTCCTAAGCCGGAAGATGTTGAAAAAGAAATGAAGTCCCTTATCAGATGGTACGGATATAACAAAGACAAATATCACCCGATTACTGCTGCCAGTTATATTCACTCTGAATTTATAAGAATACATCCTTTTGTAGATGGTAATGGCAGAACCGGCAGACTTCTGTTAAATTTTATGTTAATGAAGCAAGGATGGCCGCCAATATGTATAAAACTCAAAGAAAAATTAAAATACATAAACTTTCTGGAAAAATCGCGGGATGGAAACATTGAAAATTTCCTGGGTTTTATAGTAAAACATATAAAATCAGTTGAGATTCCTGAAAAAATTGAATCTTATTGAAGGAGTTTCTCCTTACTCTGCATTAATCAAAGTTGCAAACTAATTAAAGCGATACATTTATAGAGCAGATGCCATATTTTTGTAGCCACTCACTTATTTCTCCTTACTCCATAACCAATAAGAATAAGCAAACAAAAATATAGTCATACCAAGCACTGAAATTAATATAATCCAGACCATATATTCTTTGAAAACAAGTCCGAGAAGCATTACAAGAGCAATCAGTTTGAATAATTTTCCTCCGACTTTGTGGGTTTTTTCCCAGACTCTGTCACTGCTTAAGGTCCACGGTGTCCTTATGCCCATAAACCAGTTTCGTTTCATGTGAGGCATAATGTCTCCCAGAATATAGAACAGAACCGAAATCAAAGGCATCACCAGGTAGTTCATGTTAAACGGTCTGTAAATCTGCGCTATTGTCCCTATGTATATCAGAAACATAAAGAGCATTATCAGGAATCTCATACCCAGATAATAATCCATGAACCTGAATATGTTTTTCTTCAACGGGTCAATCTTTGGTATTACCAAAAACAGAACGTATACGAATACAAGAACTGCGGGAAACAAGAACAAGCCGAAAAACTTTGAGCCGTACGCGTCTGCATGTCCTGACGGTCCCCAGTGCGTTGGTATCTGGTCAGGAACCTGCGGATAGAGACAGATGCCTATAACAAAAGAAAGTATAATCAATGCAATTGGAATGAAGTTGTTTTTATAGAATTTCATATTACTCATGATATAATCTGTTAAACTCACCTAAATATTTATCGGCTATAACTCTGTTGTGGATTATTAACACGTTTTCATCGTTTTTGGATGTTCCTGCTTTGGTTGGATTGGTAGAGCCAGTTATGACGGTTTTGTTGTCTATTATGAAGACCTTATGGTGCATGTTTTTTGGGTTTTTGTCCCAAACAGCATCAATTCCCGCTTCTCTCAATTTCTCATATTCAGAGTATCTGCTGTTCCCGAATTTTTCAAACACACCTTTTACAGAAACGCCTTGATTGTGTTTTTCAATCAATAAATCACCTATTTCATCAAGCGTAAAAGAAAATGCCATGAAATATATGGACTCTTGTGCGCTGTTTATAGTTTCAATAATGCGGCTTGCGCAGTTGTCTTCAGGGCAGAAATAATTTTCCATCCTGTTGCCGTTGAAATTTATTGCAGGATATTTTACGTTTTTTCCTAAGCCAAATTCCCCATTCCGCAATTCCTCAAACTCATCAAGGTAATTTTCAGAGAGATACACCGAATGGATGACAAGCAGGTTATTGTTATTTCGCACTCCGCTTTCTGTCGGGTTGTAAGAGCCGGTCAGAACTATTTTTTCGTCAATAATGCAGAACTTGTTGTGCATCAATCCTGACAAAGCCCTATTCTCATCAGTAACCAGTTCTGCGCCAACTGAGTCAAGGGCTGAAACAACTTCAGGCAAATCAACATCATAGAATGCGCAGAAAACCGATTCATTTGAACTATATACAACATCTGCAAAAACCCCGGCGCAGTCATCCTGCGGGCAGAAATACACTTCAACCGGCTTTGAGTTTTCAGTCGGGATAGAAAGATAATTGCCTGTCGGGTTTGTAATGTAGATAAAAACTGTCAGAAGCAGTAAAAACAGAACCAGTTTTTTGAGCATGAATTTAATTTTAGGATACCGTGTTTAAGTGTTTTTGAACAGCGAATAAGGTTTAACCACCTGTGTATTTACAAAGCCCTACTTTTAAATATATTGAAGAGGATTAAATTAATATGAATAACAAGTTATTCAATGAAAAAACAATAGCGAGATTATGTTCTAAAACAAAAATAACACCTAAACAAAAGAAAGCTGTAAGACGTTGGTTAGCTCTTCTTGAAAGTGGAGAGTTAGATAAAGAAAAAGCAGCATATATGGAATTTACAAATACAATATTGAAGAAGGTTTTAGGTTATGATGTTAGCTTAACAAGCCTCAAACATGAAGACCAAAATATGGAATTTTCTTTTGAAGATGAGTCTAAAAATAAGTATGTTTGTTTTGAAGTAAAGGGCGCAAAAACAAAAGATTTATGGGGATACCAACACAGACAAATGAAATCAAGGGAGACACCTGTAGAACAAATTAATTCTTACCTGTATAATAACAAAATCCCTTATGGAGTTTTAACAAATTATAGGATTTTTGTATTATTCGATAGAAATGAAGGTTCTAAAAAATACCATAAATTTGATTTTTTGGATGTAAAAAATGATGAATCCAAATTGGACGAATTTATTGCAATATTTTCCAATAAAAACATAAAATCGGGATTTATTGATAAATTGAAAAAAGAATCGGCAGTAGAAGAACGAAATTTCACAAAAGAATTCTATAAATTATTCCATGAAACAAGACTAATGCTGATAGAAGAATTCAAAGAAAATGAGGTTTCAGAGCATGGCGCTATACATTTTGCGCAATTATACCTCAATCGCCTAATGTTTGTATTTTTTGCAGAAGATACAGGAAAACTTGAAAAAAGGTTATTTGAAAAAATCATTCTTGAGGAATTGAATACCGGCAGAATCTCTGAACACTCAACCCGCATATCAAATGCAGTAAACGACTTATTTGAATGTTTGGATAAGGGCTCAGACACACCAACAAAAATATTCGGGTTTAATGGCGGCTTATTTAGTGTGCCAATACCTGATAAAATAAAATTCAAGGATTGCAGAGAGACTAGATTCTTTAAAGATAGTTACAAAAAACACAAATTAGATAAAAAAATCCAATTATTTGAAACTGAAAAAGAAATTTTCAGCAAACATTCCAACAACTTAAACCCTATAATTAAAAATCTTCTCTTGATGGCTTCTTATGACTTTAAAACAGAAGTCAATGTAAACATCTTAGGCCATATATTTGAGCAGTCAATTACAGACTTAGAAAAATTGCAGGAAAATAAAGATTCACGAAGAAAAAAAGAAGGAATATTTTACACTCCTGAATATATAACAGATTATATATGCAGAAACACGATAATCCCTTACCTGTCAAAAGGAAACGCAAAAACACCGCAGGAACTTGTGGTTGAACATAAAGACAGCATAGAAGAGCTTGAAGAAAAATTCAAAAAGATAAAAATACTGGACCCTGCCTGCGGTTCAGGCGCGTTTTTGATAAAAGCAGTTGATGTTCTTCTGGAAATACACAAAGAAATCCAGATGTTCAGACAAAACAAAGGGGATTATATTGCCCAATTTTCTCCCGGCAAAAAGGGCAGAATAAAGCGAGTAAATGCCGGTTCACAGATGACTCTTCAAAAATGGCACGAAGAAGACGAGGCGCGAAAAATAATCCAGAACAATACCTTCGGTGTTGATATAAATGAAGAATCTGTTGAAATAACAAAATTAAGCATGTTTTTGAAAATCGCCCGGAAAAATAAAAAGCTTATTGATTTATCAAAAAACATAAAATGCGGAAATTCATTGATTGATGACAAAAGCGTGGACGAAAAAGCATTTGATTGGCACGACAAAGAAAACGGATTCGGGGAAATAATGTCCCAAGGCGGTTTTGATGTTGTTGTTGGGAATCCCCCTTGGGGTGCAGAGTTTTCACTAGAATCAAAAAACAATCTTAAAAATAAATATCCACTAATCTCTGCCAAAACAAAAGACTCCTATTTGTATTTTATTGTAAACTCTTTAGATTTATTAAAAGAAAATGGTTTGCTGGGTTTTATTATACCTAATACTTGGCTTTTAATAAACACAACAAAAGAATTTAGGAAAAAAATTCTTAAATATAATTTGCTTCAAATAATAGATTATGGGGATGGTGTATTTGATAATGTTACTACAGAAGCATTAACAGTGATAATAAAAAACACGATATTAGAAAAACCAAATAATAAATGTAGAGTAAAAAGATTAAAAAATAATCAATTATTATTTGACAGATTAATTGATAAAACTATTTGGAATGAAGATGAATCCTATAAAATACTCATAAACCTTACTTCTGAAGATATGATATTATTAAGAAATCTAAATTCTTTAAACACACCATTTGATAATTTTGCAAAAATTATTTGGGGTATAAAACCATATCAAATCGGATGTGGAAAACCACCACAAACAAAAAAAGACATACTAAATAGAATCTATCATTCAGATAAAAAAATAGATACTTCTTGGAAACCTTTATTAATAGGTAAAAATATTGATAGATACTCTATTTATTTTGAAAATAACTTATTCATAAAATACGGAGAGTGGTTAATGTACCCTTCAAATGAAAAGTTTATGTTAAATCCAAAATTGCTAATGAGACAAACAAGTGACAAATTACGGGTTTGCTATGATGATAAACAATTCTATGCTCAAAACTCTTTATTTATAATTAATTCAGATTCATTAAATCTGAATTATTTAAATTTATTACTAAATTCCAAGTTACTTAATTATATCTATAAATTATTGAATCCACAAGAAAGCAAGATTTTTGCAGAGATTAAACCCTCTGTTATAAAACAACTACC
>DAOVKX010000060.1 GCA_030631505.1 Candidatus Nanohaloarchaea archaeon | reverse complement strand
CTCATGAGGCGATGCCTGTTCATCAGGAAGTGCGAGATTTTGCGGAGGAACTACAAAAACACTTGAACTATAAGATTGCTGATGAATCTAAAGCGAGCAGAGTTGTTTTACTGAAAAAACAATCATAAAAAATCAGATATTTTATGCGTCACTTCTTCATGGATTAGCCATAACAATAAAAGGACTCCATCCAGAGCAGCCATTGGTATAAAGCCGTATTTGTCAATTGACATTATGCCAAAACCTGTGATGCTTTTACCAATCGGATAAAACAGCATCATTGAGCTTTCCAAAGGGGTGTGAACCAATACATCTAAAATGACGTGAGTAAAAAATCCGACTGAGAACATCAAAAATATTTTATAGTACTTTCTGTGTTCTATTTTTTTGTATGATATGAATGATAAAATAAAAAATATTATCGGGAGAACTAATGAATGTGTAATGTAAGAATATGTTCCTATAACGCCCCGAATTATTATGTCTATATCAGGCAGTATTCCCGCGATCCCTGCAAGAAGAATATATTTATTTGGCAGCATTCTTCTGTGCTTTTTGAATACGTGGTCTCTGACTAAATCAACTAAAATTATCGGAACAAGGATATGTGTAACTGCGAAGCACATATTCTGATTTTATTTTTTATGTTTATTAGTTTGTTGGACTTTTTTGTTAAACAAAATTTTATGTGTTTTTGCAATTCAATAAATATATTAATCTGTGATTCTCATTATAAGTAAAAAGGTCGTAAAATGCTTGAGACTCAAATTATAATTTTATTTTTCTTGATACTGTTGTCTGCCTTTTTTTCAGGGGTAGAGACAGCTTTGATGTCACTTAATATGGTTAAGGTTAACTCTTTGGCCAAGCAAAAAAAGAAAGGTTCAGATGCCTTATATCGCATAAAACAAAATCCTCACAGGTTAATTATTACAATCTTAATTGGGAATAATGTGGTTAATATCAGTGCAGCTTCCTTTGCGACAGTGATTTTTACTGATTTATTCGGTTCCAGTGGTATTGGGATTGCTACGGGAGTTATGACTTTTTTAATTCTGGTGTTTGGCGAGATAACGCCAAAGACATTTGCAGCCCAGAATGCAGAGAGAGTATCTTTGATTATTGCCCGTCCTATTGAATTGTTGTCTTATGCCTTGTCGCCGTTTGTCAAATTTTTTGAGTTAATATCGCGATTAATGTCGAAACTGCTTGGCTCGAAAGAAGAGAAACAACTTTCAGAGGAGGAATTAAGAACAATTGTAACAATGGGTGTTGAGGAAGGAATCTTAGATAAAGAGTCTGCTGAGATGATGCATAACGTTCTGGAGTTTGAAGGAACGAAAGTTACAGAAATTATGACTTCGGCAGCGGATGTAGACATGATTAATGGTGAAGCAAAATTGGAGGATGTTCTTGATTTTGTTGTTAAAACACCGTATTCTGTTTATCCTGTTTATTCTGACAGCAGGAATAATATAATTGGCGTACTTGATGTAGATGATGTTTTAAAGTATGTCAAAAATAAAAAGCTGGACGCAAAAGTTAAGACTGTTGCAAGGCCTGCATATTTTGTTCCGAAATCCAAGGAGATAGATGATTTGCTTTCTGAGTTTGAAGGCAGGGAAATACCTTTAGCTATAGTGGTTGATGAGTACGGCGCAGTCATGGGGCTGGTAACAATCGAGGATATACTGGAGGAAATTGTCGGGGATATTTTTGATAAAAGCAAAAGGCAGAGCGTTTACATCAGGAAAGTGAATGAAGAATTAAGCATAGTTGATGCAAAGGCTTCTGTTAAGGAGGTAAACAAAGTGTTTCGTCTGGGCATAAAAGAACGACATTTTGACACTATTGCCGGGTTTATTGAACACAGACTCAAAAAAATTCCCAAAAAAGGAGAAAAAATAAAATTAAAACACGTTACAGTTGAAGTTGATAAAGTTACCAAACAAGGGATAAAGAGTGTTAAGATAATTAAATCGTAATTTATTGTTGTACCTGTTTATTTTTCCAACCTTACAAGGAAAACTTCTTCCGGATTTATCTTTTTTAAGTCTTCTGCCATTTCTTTTGCAACTGTCGCCATCATATATGCAAATTCTCCTACACAGGTTGAGGTCTTTAGTTTATGTCCAAGATGGCCCTTCTCTATTTTTTCTAAATCTCTTTCACTGTTAAATCCGCTATCTTTTACTTTATAAACCCCGAATACAAAGTGTTGGAATCTGTCTTTTAAGTGATTGCAGTTTTTCATATCATCAAAACTGCACCTTTTATTCCTGCCACCAACTATTTTGCATTTATATTTCATTTCAGAAATAGGGTATGGGGGGTCATTTAAGTTTTCATACATACAAAGAAACCCCCAATGCTTTTCCATACGCACCCTTTTAGTAAAAATCAGGCATGGACAGATATTTTCCTGTTCTAAATAGTATTTAAACTCTAAATCGCCGTTGGGAATGCTGCCAAAGACAACCCCCACCCATTTTTTCTACATCAACTTTTTCTTCCAAATTTATAGTTTTCATTTTATTACCTCCTTTACATTCTTTATTTTTTCATAGAGTTTATTAGCATTTTAAATAAAAAACCCTGGATGGGCGGGCAGAATTTTTTCTGCCGCGCCGTATAAGAATTATGCAACCCTGGATTAGGTGAGCGAAGACCAAAATTTTAATTAGATGGAATAGCTCCACGAACTTTGTCTTCGACCCACCCAAGCCAAGACTCTTTAGAGCCTATAGGTTAACATACCGAAGCAATTACAAGAAGTCAAACCGAGAAACATGAAATGGTCATCCGCTGTTCATACAGAATATGGAATCATCCCAAATTACGCTCTTAGTCCCCATGTTTTAAGTGTAATCTGAGAAGGCACCAAGGCTACGTTAATCACGTTCATATAGTTTAGAGGCATATGAAATGAATTCATGTGAATAACCCTGGATAAAGAAAATTGTTCGACAACGTTTAAATATATTTCTATATTTTTGTGTAAACTTCGACAATAGGCGACATTATTTCAGTATGAATTCCATGCCATCCTCTGCCAGAACTGAATTTTTGAAAATCTGCCTTGCTTCATCTTCAAGTTTTTTTGGGTCTTCGTGCTCTTTTTCTTTCTGGTATCTCCTGCTGATGTGCGTTAAGACCAGTTTTTTCACCGTTGCCTTTCTTGCGACTATTGCTGCGTCAGAAGCTGTTGAATGGCCTATTTCATCCATGTTTTCCTTGTGTGAAGCAAAAGTTGAGTCATGAATTAAGATGTCAGCATTTTTTGAATATTTTATAGTGTTTTCAGAATATTGGGTATCTCCAGTATAGACTATTTTTCTTCCAGTGATGGATTCTATAATGTCTTTAGGTTTTATGGTTTTGCTTCCAAATATTATTGTTTCCCCGTTTTTCAACTTACCGATTAAAGGGCCTGTTTTTAATCCAAATTTTTCTGCTTTTTTCATATCTGCCTTTAATCTCTTGTTTTCCTGAAAGGCATAGCCTAATGCAGGTATCCTGTTGTGTTTCACTTCGAATGCTGTTATTGTATAATCTTTTTCTTTGATGGCAGAGCTATCTTCCAACTCTTTCACAATTATGTCAAAGGTTCTGTTGAAGTAACCAACACCGAGTAGTTGGTTTAAGAATTTTGATGTGTTCTTTGGTCCAAAGACATAAAGCGGGTTTTTCCTGCCTTCTAATGACATTGTTTGTATCAAGCCAAGCATACCTGAAAAGTGGTCTGCATGCCAGTGCGTAATGAAAATCTTATTTATCTTCATAAATCTGAGATTGTTTATCATCAATTCTTTTTGCGTTCCCTCCCCGCAGTCAAACAAGAGTCTCTCGCCTTTGTACATTAAAAATATTGAGGGGAGGTTCCTGTTTTTTGTCGGGATGCTTGCTGAAGTTCCTAAAATTTTAATCTTTATCATATTAATCTATAATGGTTTGGTTGGCGAGATACTTAAATATTTAACTGGCTAAATTTAACTGATTGAGATGCAAAATAGTTATGGAGTTATAACTGCAGAGGATTTAAAGCTCGTTTATGATAAAGGCCATAATGTTGCCGGCAAGTTATTAAGTGAAATTAAGGAAAATCTGTATGGATTCATGCATAAAAAACCAGGTGTATATTATGTTGCTCTTCGTTCTCCCAGAGATGTTGTCAATAAGAATATGGAACGGGACGTTGTTGATGCGCTGAAGAACTCGCTTTCACTTTCTGAACTGGCACTAATGCCAGATACAGCACAACTGCTTAAAGAAGAAGAGTTCTATAATGTCCTAAAACATTGTTGTCCAGAGGTGTGGAGTTATTTGATAGAAGACTGCTCCGGCGGGGTTGTTGCTAGTCCCTTTTCTTCTGAAGAATCATGTACTTTGCAAAGAAGCGAGACGGTTCTGCCATGCCTTGGTTAAAGGATTTTATTTGTTCATTTACTTTCTATTTTTTCCTTGTTCAGACCATTCCAGAATTCCCTGCTTTTTACCTTTCCCAGTTTCTCTTTCCTGACTATATCAAAACCCCTTTCAATGGAATCTGCAATGTGTGTCGGCACGCCTTTGTCTTTTAAGTTTTCTTTTAACAGGTGCTTTAGAAACTTATCCAGTGTCTTGTGCTCTCTTTTTATCTCAGCGAAAAAACGACTTCCTTCAAACCAGACTTTACCATGTTTTTTGATGAACTCCTCCTGGAAGTTTACATCATTGAAAATTCTTGGACCCAGCATTTTTTTGTATTTAGGTAAGGTATCTGTTAGTATCTCCAGACCAATGCCGCATTTTGTGTCTCCGTAAGCCCAGGAATCAAGAACCTTAAAATCATTATTCTCAAGATTTTTGGTTAGCATTCTCTGAAATCTTCTTAACTGAGGATACAGTATATCTTCTATAACTTTTGGTTTTTTGAATGATATTGCGATAATTGTCCTGCCCTGGTTTTTTATATCTTTTAAAATTTGTTTTTTGTTTATTTTCCTCGGTTTTTTGAAGAAGTAGCATTCTAATGGCTTTTCCATAAACTTTCTTGCATGAAATATGAACTTGGCCATTTTTTCTTCTGATAATACTGCAGCAACATTTCTGTTTTTATCTGTAGGGTCTATGAAAATCAGGGGCTGGTCCCTGAACGTTTTCCTTATGTTTTTAACGTTAATTTTATTCTCGAGGGAAATTGCCTGCATGTATCTCCATTTCTGTGCGCTTTCAAGAACTCCCAGAATTGAGCTGTATTTTATCACAAGCAGTTCACAGAGATACCCGGAGAACCCCTGTGTTTTCAGGTCAGAGCCGTAGCATTCAATCCCTTTTAGGAATTTTTTCAGAAGCAGGACGTCATCTTTGTTTTTCAGGTTTTTCTTTACATACTCTGTATGGAATGGAGTTCGGTCTACTGCAGATTTTAGCTGCGATGTGTCCTTTAATACATAAGCAGGGACTATTTCAATATCGAAATTTTTTATTTTACCTTTTGTATATGGGTGTTCTGCGTACTCTATAACATACTCTCCCTTGAAGTGATTGAACAGGGATTTGCCAATTTCCAGACCTTTTTTTTCAAGTTCGTCCTTGGGCATCTTTAGCGGAAAAAATATGAATATGTCCAGGTCTTTATCCCCCTTCAAAAAAGTTTCCTTTGCAACAGAACCCATCATTTTAGCGTTTATTTTATATTTATCATTAATAAAATTTTTTATTTTCAGAAACATTTCTTTGTTTTCTCGTATTTCTAAATCTTCCGGCTTAATTTTTTTATGGACGTTTTTAAATACGGTTTTCATGAATGTTTATTATGTTCTTGGCTTATTAAAACTTTAGTTTGTACGTCGCAGGAACTCTGCCAGCTTTATTTGGCAGGCGGTTTACTGGCAAACTCTATCATATTATAATTTCAAAAAACATCTTTTTTGTTTTTTATGAACTCTTTTGTCAAGATATTTTCCCATAACCAGAATGAGAAGCACAAGGAGGGTTGTTATTACTGCAATCCTGTACATGCCAAGCCCGACTGATAGGCCTATTGCGGATACAATCCAGAGGTCTGCTGCTGTTGTGAGCCCTTCTACCTTGTCTTCATACCTGAATATTGAACCAGCGCCAAGGAAGCCGATTCCTGTGACAATGCCTGCGGCAATTCTTGATGGGTCTGCGTTGGATATTGTTATTGAGGTAATTGTAAAAAGGGTAGCACCCATACAGACCAGAATATGGGTCCTCAGCCCTGCGGGCCTCCTGTGAATTTCCCTGTCCAAACCAATTATGAAACCGAGAATTAGT
>DAOVKX010000017.1 GCA_030631505.1 Candidatus Nanohaloarchaea archaeon | reverse complement strand
TTTTAAACCGTATTTTTTTTCAGCTTCTGCTCTTGGCAGAATTTTTATTTTCACAGGGATTTTCCTTTTCACAATTTTATTAGCTTCTTTTTCAATTTTGTCAAGTTCCTCTTTTGTTATGTTTTGAAAATGAGTTACATCCAGATGTGCCTTTTCCGTAGTTTTATGGGCTCCTGCCTGATTTACATGCAGGCCCAAAACTTTCCCTGCCGCCGCATTGATTATGTGCGTGGCTGTGTGGTGCCTTTTCAGTGTTTCCCGCCTTTCTTTATCCACAACACTCTCTGCAGTTTTTTTATCTTTCAGAGGTTTTTCCAATTCATGAATTATTATGTTACCAATTTTTTGTACATGTTTTACCGGGATATTGTTGATTGTTCCTAAGTCGCAATCCTGCCCGCCGCTTTCGGGGTAAAATGCGGTTTTATCAAGAACAACAAAGTTTCCGAAAGATTTCAGGACTTTTGCTTTAAATTCAAATTTATCCAGTTTTTCATAAAATAATTTTTTTGTTTCCGGCAGATTTTTTAAACTGAATTTTGTTTTTTTCTTTTCTTTAATTTGCGATTCATGTTTTCTTGTTATTTCAGAATAAACATCATAAGGGATGTCTATATTTGTCGCTTCCTTGACCATCTCAGGGCTTATCCCCTGGGATTCATAAAGCTGTATTATCTTTTTTTTGTCAATCTTTTCTTTTCGTTCAACAATTCGTTCAACAATTCTTTTTGCGTTTGAAACTGTGTTTTTGTATTTCTGCTTTTCAACATCGATTATTTTCTGCATTGTTTCTGTTCCCTCGCAAAGTTCAGGAAACATTGGCTTTAGGAATTTTGCGTGATGTTCTGATACGCCGGCCAAATCAAAGTCAAAATCATGTTTGTCCATAAATGAGAAAATCCTCCTTAAAAGAACTCTTAAATTGTAGCCCCCGCCTACATTTGATGGTATGCCTCCATCTGCCACTGCGAAGAGCAGAGTTCTTATGTGGTCGGTTATTGCGTATAATGCTTTTATGGGTTCGATTTGTTCTTCCAGTTCCTTGACAGAAACACCGATACTCTTTGCTATTTTTTCCCTTTCTTTTTCCACATTTTTTATCTCATCAATGTCCAGCGTTCCTGCAAGTTTTGAATATTCTGAGAATATGTTGCTGTCGATTTGCACCCCGCTGCTTTTTTTCAGTTTTTCTAAAACTGGGCCGAAAGTGCTTTCGTAGATTGTGTTTGTGCCCTTGGAGAACCAGACTAATCTTTCATGCCCCCACCCGACATCAACAACTTTCATATCCAAATTTTTAAAACCTATGTTGGATTTTTGAAATTGCATGAAAACAGAGTTGACAAGTTCCACCCCTTTTGAAAAGGTTTCTATGCATGGACCAAAAGCAGAGAAATCTGGCATTGCCCAGATATCTTCTGTGTAAACCAGTTCTTCTTCAGGGATGCCAAGGACTTTGTTCAGGAAGTTGAAGTTTAGCTCAATGCAATGGTCTTTAAAATAACTTCCTTTCTCATTTGGATAATTAAAAGCATGCTGACCTGACATGATAAAGGAGGTTAGGTGCCGTCCTGAAAGCCCGACTGAAGGGATGTCGCCAAACCTTAAGCACATTTGAGGAACTATTAAAGGATTTTTGGGGTAAACAAAAACCATGTTTCCGTTTTCCAGCCGCTGGAAATCCTGAATGCTTGCAATCGTGAAATACAGGTCGGGTCGAACCCTGTCTATAACTGGGTATCTCGGTATTGAGGCGTGCCTGTTTTTAACAAAGAACTTTTCAAATGCTTTCCACATTTCAATGTAATCAAGTTTTTTCTTTGTTATCGGTTTGCCTATGGAATCATAAGGAACACATGATGAGTCAGCACAGGTTTTTCTATCTAGGTTCAATGTCCAGAAAAACTTTTTGCATTTTGAACACTGTTTTCTGACAAAACCTTTTTCCTTGAACAATTCTACCTGCCAGTATTTCTCCGGGCTTTTCTGGAATTGTTTTTTTATTGATGATTTTGTCAAGGTCATTTTAATCACTAATATTAAATATTAGCGAAGAATTTAATAAGTTTTAAAGAACATAAAAACTTAGTTGAAATGCTCTCTTAGTTTCTCTAAATCTTTTTCTGCCAAGTAGTTTCCAAACTCTTCAGGCGACATGTTGGAGATGCGTTCTTTTTCTGCGGCTCTTGGAAAATATTTTTCATTGAATTCTTTTTTTGAACGAATTATGTTTTCTTCTTTAGGCGTGTAAGAATTCATTTGTATCACTATGAATAACTTTATTGTGGAATTTTAATAAAGTTTCAGAACTATAGTAAAAGACACAACCATTGGGTAATGTGTCTTTTCCACATATTGATGGATAGTGATTCATTGGTTTGATTTGTTTATTTTTATACCCCTCAATATAAGAAAATCGACTAGACAAAATAAAATAAAACGTCTAGCCGAAGAGTGCGGACAAACCAGCTGCGGCTTCTTCCTGTTTTTCTTCCTCTTTTTTCTCGTCTTTCTTTTCTTTTTTTGCTTCAGCTTTCTCTTCTGTTGCTGCTACTGGTGCTGTTCCTACTGCAGGTGCGACTGCTGCTTTTTCAACGACTTCTTTTATGTCAACGCCATCAAGTGCCGCGACCAGTGCTTTTGTTTTGGATTCGTCTGCTTTTACTCCTGCCGCAGTTACAACTTTTTTTACTGCATCTTCTGTTATTTTCTGACCTGCGTCATTCAACAACATTGCAGCGTATACGTATTCCATTTTATCATCCTCCGTAATTATTTAATTTCCTCAGGCAATTTTGATTCCAGGCACTTTGCCTGCGCATATGCCTTTTGGACAAGCGGATTAATAGTTTCTTTGTTTAATATTTCTGTTTTCACCGCCAGATTAAGGGCGTTATTATGGGCCTTGATTATTATAAATTCAACAGTCTCTTTGGTCAGGTATCCTGTGTTTACCGACAGGTTAAATGCGTTTCTGAACGCAGTCTGAATATTTGATATATATTCCTCTGTGTCAATTGCCAGCACGTTTTTATCAAATACAGTTCCATTTTCCCATACTTTTAGTATGTTTAAACCAATTTCAATTGGCTTTATATCCAATCGCGATAAAACACTGGCTAAATCAGGACTTATTGTATCACCTTCTTCAGCGACTTGGGAGTCTGTAGTTACCTCTATGGTTTCTCCTGAGATTTGTGTTTTTATTCCTACTTTCTGGAGTTCTCCCAGAATTGGTCCTGGGGCAAAGTTTGTGTTGCCTTTAGGTACTATAATGTCTTTTGGGGTTGTATCTCCTGCTTTTACATGTGTTGGAGCTTTGTTTTTCTCTGCTATTTGGTATAGTTTGAATGGGTTTTCATTACTGAATATAAATGCCGGCTGCACTGCGTTTGTTTTTGTCAGTTCTTCCAGATTTTTCTTTTCTGAAGCTTTTATTGCCCGGTTTATCAGGCGTTTTTTACTCACTCGGATTACAGCAGTTTCCCCCAGCGATTTTTTAAGGTCTCTTAGCTGGGACGCCGGGAGATTGAACATGTCTATTAATCCGATTACTTTGAATTCTCCAATCATAGTCTTTAAGATTTCAACCTCTTTTTTCTTTCTTTCATGAACCATAATCTCACCGGATTTTGATTGGAGCGCCCATAGTCAGTTTTACCTGAACTGTTTTGATGTTCTGCTCCCCTTTTGATAGTTTTTTCGTTACCTGATTCAGGATTAGTTTTATGTTTTCCTCTATTTGTTCATCACTAAGCTTTTCATTGCCGACGATGCACTGTATGACCGGCGTTTCTTTGAGCTTTACTCTTATGGTTTTATTTAATTTTTCTATTATCTGTTTTGAGTTTGCCTGAGGCGGAACTGGTTTTGGCATTTTGCCTCTTGGGCCCAGAACCCTGCCCAGAGTTTTACCAATCTGCATCATCAGAGCAGGCTCAGCTATGAAAAAATCGCAGGAATTCACAATTTTTTTAACTTTTTTATTATCTTTTTTCAATTCTTTTAATTTTGCCTCATTTATTGTAAAGTCAGCGTCGTTCTTTGATTTCAAGCTTAATTCATTGCCTATTATCCCGACCTTTGCTTTTTTACCTCTGCCATTAGGCAGCTCTATTTCTTCAACGAATGTGTTTTCCGGTTTTTTTAAATCAATGTTTTTTAAGGTTACTATTAAATCTACACTTTGCATGAAATTTCTCTTTTTTGATTTTTCTCTTGCTTCTTTTATAGCTTTAGTTATGTCAGACATAGAAAACCACTTATTTTTGTTTTTCTTCGGTTTTTTCCTCGGGAGTGACAGCTTCACCCTCGCTTGGCAATAATTCTTTTATAATTTCTTCTGGTATTTTTTCATCTTTTAGTCTTGCCTTGATTTCGGAGTTATCCTTACCTTTTAGGGCGCCGATTATCTCCTTTGCCTTTTGCTTGTGTTCTTCTTTTCGTTTTTCTATTTCTTCGGCAAGCGTTTTTTTCTCTTCCTCTAGTTTTTTCAGTTCTTCCTCTGTAAGTTCTGTTTTTTCAGAAGCGATTTCTTTTGCGTATTTGCCTTGGTTAATCTCTTCAATTAACTCTTTTGGATGTTTACCTTCAACCAGTATGCCCATTGAAGTGCAGGTTCCGACTATGATTTTGACAGCTTCTTTCATGCCTTTTGTGAATAGCGCTTCTTTTTTCATTTTGGCGATTTTTATTGCCTGCTCTATTTTCATATCTGCCACATATTCTTCGCCTGGTTTTGAAGAACCCTTTTCTAACTTTAATTCTTTTTTTATCAGTTGTGAAACAGAAGGTGAGCCAACTCTAATATCAAAGGTTTTGGTTTCTGTGTCGATAATTACTTTGACCGGCACTTTCATTCCTTTAAAATCTGCTGTTTTTTCATTAATTGAACCGATAACCTGTCCTATGTTTACGCCCATTGGGCCTAGTGCAGGTCCCAAAGGAGGTCCTGCTGATGCTGCGCCTCCTTCAACTAATGCCTCTATAGTTTGTTCACTCAACAAAAACACCTATTTCTTTGATATCGGTTTCAACAATCCTAATTTAATTGTAATTGGTATAGGCACAACCGCCTCTATCAATTCAATTTTTGCCTCTTTTTTCTGTTCTTTTATTCTTACGACCTTTGCCTTCTCTCCCTTGAATGAGCCGCCGACAACTTCGACCAAGTCCCCTTCAGATATCTTTATTTCAGTTGACATTTCGACAAAGTACTGTTCCAGTTCTTTCAGGTTCACTGCTTTTTTGATAATGCCCCTTACATGAGGAACGCTTTGCGTTGCGTTGACAATTTCTTCTTCCTCACCCTCCAGAAACAAATAACCTTTCAGTTCGGCAGGATTTAGAATACTTTTAATGCCAAAACTACTGTTTTTGATTTTTCCGTCAAGGGAGTCAAGCACGGTTTTCTCTCTTCTGATTGTTGTTCTTATTACGAATATCATTCATAACACCTTAACCTAATATTCCCGTATATACGGCTATAAGATACAGTATAAAGCCGATTCCGCCTATGATACATATGCCGATTCCTGTTATTTTGGCAGCACTTGTAAATTCAAGTTTTGACGGCCTCTTTGTGATTTTCAATACTCTCCAGTAATTCCGGATTGCCTGTTTAATGTTCATCAGTATCCCGTAGAATTAGCTCTCTCCTGCCGAAGCAGTATGATGAACTTCCTCCAAGTTCAATCAGGTGTCTGCTGACTTTCAGCCAGCATGACTCTTACACTTGATTAAAAAATGAACTTATTCGAAATTCAATCAACGCATACTACTATTATTGCGCTGATAAGTCGAGCTTATAATAATTAAAAACTGAAAGTTTAAATAACTTTCCAATTTAATGCGAAATTCAATCATCTAAAGCGATGATAAGATATCCATGGCGTTGTGAGGTTCAAATAAACTCAATGCCCAACTTTTCCTCGATTTCTTTCATTTCTTCTGACCTGAATGTTTTTTCTGTTCCGAATATCTGCGGGGATTTAACGCCTGTTATGATAATCAGGGACCGTATTGCATCTCCAAGCTCTTTTTCAATCTGAGCTCCCCAGATAATTTTTGCATCAGGAGAGAGCCGTGTTGACACTGTGTTTACAACTTCCTGCGCTTCTTTTAATGTCAGGTCCAGGCCCCCGATGACATTGATTAATGCTCCGTTTGCACCGTCGACATCGACATCCAGCAGAGGGTTTGCCAGTGCTTTTTGTATGGATTCATAAGCTCTGTTTTCTGTGTCGCTTTGCCCCATACCAATCATTGCCAGGCCGCCTTCGTTCATCACAGCTTTAATGTCTGCGAAATCAAGATTTATTAATCCGGGTTTTGTTACAAGTTCCGCTATACCTTTTACTGCATTTACCAGAATTTCATCAGCAACTTTGAATGCTGTGTTAATAGAAACATCCGGAACAACTTCCAGTAATTTGTCATTTGGTATAACGATTAAAGTATCAACTATAGGTTCCAGCCGTTTAAGACCTTCTTTTGCATTTTCCTGCCGACCAAGACCTTCCATCTGGAAAGGCAGTGTTACAATTCCGACAGTTAAAGCATCTAGTTTTTTTGCAACTTCTGCTACTATAGGTCCTGCTCCTGTACCAGTGCCACCGCCTAGACCACAGGTTATAAACACCATGTCTGCCCCCTCAAGCGCTTTTTTAATCTCTTCTTTGCTCTCTTTTGCTGCCTGCTCCCCTTTGGATGGATTTGCACCTGAGCCAAGCCCTCCTGTGATTTCCCTGCCAATCAGGACTTTGTTATCAGCATCAGTATATAATAGATCCTGTGCATCAGTATTTATTGCAACGGTTTCCGCACCGATTATGCCAACTTGCGATAATCGAGCAAGGGTGTTGTTTCCGGCTCCGCCAATACCTACGACTTTTATGTTTGCAGAGCGTTTCTTTAGCATGTTTTTTAAATCATCGTCAATAATATGCGTTTTTTTAGGCGCACCAATACCTTTGGGTGAACCAACAAAACCTGTGTTGTTTACAACATTTTTTATAATATTCTCCATAAGCCATCTCCCCTCTAAGATAAGATTTGATTATAAAATTTTAAATATCTATTTCCTATTGATTTTCTCACCGAATGTTTCTGAAAATTCAACGCTTTTTACACCATTAACATATTTTGCAACATCATCAGCAAGTCTTTTTTTCATTTCCTGATTAAGCATGTTGACCTGTGGCAAAATAATTTTTACATTTTCATTTTGCAATGTTATCCTGATTTTTTTTGTGTCAATTTCCGAATGAATAGATATGATTGCTTTAATCTGGTTTTCCGTTCCTGTAATTTTTTTATTGATTTTTATATCGTATTCAAGCGTTTTTCCAGCCAGAGGGTGATTGAAGTCAATTCTTACACGTCCTCCGTTTACACTGAGAACCTTTGCTTTCATATTTCCCATGTTCAAAAACTGTCCTGGTACGGGCGCAATCCCCTGTTTTTTGAACTGGTTCAGACCGAAGGTTTTTAGCAAACGCACATCACGGGTTCCAAATGCATTTTCCGGCGGAAGTTCTATTTTCTTTTTTTCGCCGATGTTCATATCCTTTATTTTTTTTTCAAGCCCCTCCAATACATGGCCCGCACCAATAATCAGGTTGACTGGGCCGTATCGCGCTTTTGGGTTGAAAATGTTGTTTTCCTTTGCAAGTTTCTCATTAGTCAAATCAAAGATGTCTCCTGTTTCTTTGATTCTGCCAACATACTCGATTTCAACAAGGTCTTTGTCTTTCATTGCATCACTAAATGTCTTTTATGTTCAACCTTTAAATTTTTTAGTGCAAGTATGTTATATAGTTACTATTCGTTGGTAAAAATATTTAAAACTATTGTGTGTTGCCACTACAAACTTATAAATGTTTTTGCAGAAAGGATTCTTATGTCTGCTCTCAAAAAAGAATGGAGAAAACACATCGATTCTGAAACCAGAAAACATATGGATAAATTAGTTCTGACAAGTTCAAACCACAAACACCACTATAAAGATTCTGATAATCCTGCAATTGCCCAGCTGTGGATAGCTCTTGCGGAATTAAGCAAAAGGATTGAACAGATTGAATCTAAGTTTCCAAAGGAAAAAACAGACAGGAAAAAGTTAATCAGGGATTTGGAAGTGTGGTAAGTCCTTCTGTCTCGTTAAAATCATTCATTATGTTGAAATTCTGCACAGCTTGTCCTGAGCCACCTTTTATTAAGTTGTCTAATGCAGAAATGATTGTAATCGACTTTCTATTTACCTCATAAGAGATATGACAGAAATTAGTGTTTGCGACATCACTAAGTTTTTCTCTAAAATACGGAAAGTTTTCTTCTATTGGTTTGAAGTTAACGAGTTTAAGAAAAGGTTCATTGCAGAATGCGTTTTCATATAAAGTGTCTACTTCCACATCTATTTTTGCAACAATTCCTGTTTCTAATGGGTAAACAAGATGGGTGTCAAGTGATTGTATCTGCTTTCCTAAGCACATCTCAATTTCTTTTACATGAGGATGTTCCCGGCCGGTTGCATATTTTTCTATTCCTTTATCTTTGACTACTGGCTGGTTTGGTTTCCCTGAAACACCAGAATAAGCTTTTATACTTATGTCGCTCACAAACTCCATAATCGGGTATAATCCTGAGATAATGGTGGTGGGGTAGCAACCCGGGTTTGCAACCAGTTCAGCATTTCTTATTTTGTCTCTATATAATTCAGGGAAACCATAAACCCATTTATCCCGATGGTCAATACTTAAGTCTATTACTCTTTTGTTCTTCCACTCGTCAAAGTATTGTTCACTAACTCCAGAGTCTAAAGCTAAAAATATGAATTCTGCGTCTTCCAATATCCCTTGTCTAGGTTCACTTTTACTATGCTTATAAACTATTTCTGCATATTGGTGTTTACTTAGGAGTTTAACCAAAGGTATTCCTAACCGCCCGGTGTGGCCATAAACTCCAACTTTAACCATAGTTTTATAATTAGAAATAAAATTTAAAATAACTACGCAATTATTTCAATCCCGGGCTTTCCTGGTTCTGCCCTTTTTGCCTTTTCAGATTTACTTTTTTCAGATTTTATTATATTAATTTTGCATTTAAATTCTTCTTTCAAGGATTTTTCAGATTCTTTCAAGGCCTTTAATTCGTCTTTTTGGGGTAACGGCTCTCCTAATTGATGAATGTTCTTAATTAATTTTTGCGCAAATTGTGCGGCAAACTTTCCTTCTTTTTTTGCATCTTTAATCTTCATAATTTCCGGGATTATTTTGTCTGTCTTATCTTTGTTTTTAATCGCAATTTTTACTGCATCATATTTCCACTTTGGCGATACAAATATGTTGATTTCTTTTGGTTTTTTCCTCACCAATTTTTGGATTTCAATTATATCAGATATTGTTTGTTTTACCAAGTCTTCCTGTTTTTCCAATTTAATGTCAATTTTCTTTTCATCGTATTCTGGCCATTTTTGAAGGGAGATAAATTGTTTATTTCCCAATCGTTCCCAGAGTTCTTCTGTTATGTATGGGCAGAAGGGATGCAGCAGTTTCAGAAACCCTTCTAACACTTCCTTATTTTCTTTTTCTTCTAATTTTTCAAATAACCCTCGTAGCTTGATTACTGCCAGATTATGCCTAAAATTTTCAATATCCAAAGTAATTTCTTTTACTGCTTTGTTGTACTTACTTTTCATTAATTTGTTGCTCTTGCCGGTCTTAACATGCGAAAAATATTCGTAAATCTTATTAACAAATTTAAAACTTCCCTGAATACCATTATCGTTCCACTCAAAATCCTTATCCGGAGACGCATTTGAAACCAAATACAGTCTTAAAGTGTCAGCCCCGTATTTTTTAATCATGTTCAAAGGTTCGACGACATTTCCTCTTGATTTTGACATTTTTTCTCCGTCATCGCCGTGAACAATGCCCTGAGTGAAATATTTTAATGCAGGCTCATTGAATCTTAATAATCCAATATCTCTCAGGAACTTTGTATAAAACCTGATATAAATCAAATGCGCGGTTATATGCTCGGGCCCACCTATATACTGGTCAATAGGAGCCCAGTAATTTGTTTTTTTGTTATCAAAAATTTTCTTGTTGTTATTGGGGTCCGCATATCTTAGATAATACCATGAACTATTAACAAAAGTGTCCATGGTGTCTGTCTCTCTTTTTGCCATTCCTCCGCACTTTGGACATTTGGTATTAACAAAGTTTTTATTTGTAGCAAGTGGATTGCCTTTTCCGAATGTTACTTTTTTTGGCAGTTTCACAGGAAGGTCTTTTTCAGGAACAGGAACAAGTCCGCATTTATCGCAGTATACAATGGGGATTGGCGTTCCCCAGTATCTCTGTCTTGAGATTAACCAGTCCCTAAGTTTATATTGGATGACTTTTTTCCCTAATTTTTTCTTTTTAAGATATTCTGTTATTTCTTCGATTGCGTCTTTATTCTGGCTTCCTGTAAAGTCTCCTGAGTTGACCAAAACGCCGTCAGCAGTGAATGCCCGGACCATTTTCCTGGCATTCAGCGGGTGCTGATGGGGGTTTATCACAACTTTGATTGGAACGTTATACTTTTTTGCAAATTCAAAATCACGCTGGTCGTGAGCAGGGACTGCCATGACCATGCCGCTTCCATAATCAGCGACGACAAAGTTCCCTGCATAAACAGGGATTTTATCTTTGGTTAGCGGGTTGACAGCATAGCATCCTGTAAAAACGCCCTCTTTTTCAAGTTCCCCTTTTTCTTTTTCGCTTACAGTTTTTATTTTTTTCAGGAACTTCTTTACTTCTTTTTCCTGTTTCTTTGTTACGAGTTCCATCAATTTAGGGTGTTGCGCAGAAATAACCATAAACGTTACTCCATAGATCGTGTCCGGCCTTGTTGTAAACATTGGCCATTTTCTCCCGTTTATTTCAAAATCAATTTCAACTCCATGACTTTTTCCAATCCAGTTCTTTTGGAGTTTTTTTGCATTATCAGGCCAGTCTATTTTTTCCAAGCCATTTAACAATTCTTCAGCATAATCTGTAATTTTAAGGAACCATTGCTCCAAGTGTTTAATTTCAATCCCAGTATCTTCATGCCTCCAGCATTTCCCGCCAACAACCTGCTCATTTGCCAAAACTGTCTGGCATTCAGGACACCAATTAACCGGGGCTTTTTTCCTATAAGCAATTCCTTTTTCCAACATCTTAAGAAAAATCCACTGGTCCCACTTGTAATAATCTGAATCGCAGGTATTAATTTGCCTTGACCAGTCATAACTCCATCCCATAGCTTTTTGCTGTTTCATAAAATTCGCAATTGATTTCTTAGTGTATTCTTCAGGATGCACCCCTACTTTAATTGCAGCATTCTCAGCAGGCAAGCCCAAAGAATCATAACCGATTGGGTAGAGAACATTAAATCCCTGAAGCCGTTTAAATCTGGCAAAGATATCACCCAAACTGAATACAAAAGCATGGCCTATGTGCAAACCTTCACCAGAAGGATACGGAAACATATCCAAAACATAAAATTTTTTCTTTTTGGGATTTTCAGTAGCCTGAAATATATTTCCATCTTCCCATCCCTTCTGCCATTTTTGTTCTATTTTCTTAAAATCCATAAAACCACTAAATTATTAATTTAAACAAAAATCAGGAACGTTAGTGACGCAATTTTAAAAACGTTTCACAAACTTCTGTTTTTAAAATAACGAATGTTAGTGAGGAAATTTTTGTTCAATACTTTTAAAATTCACAACATCACCGATATTTTATTTTTCTTAGTATCCTACTTTATAAATTATGTCAACTTCATTTAATAAATCCTCAATTGACTTTTCTTCTATTTTTCTTATGTATGATCTTGGTTTTTCTTCCCAATCAAGTCCAAAATTATTGATATTGTTTCTTTTTTTAATTTTTAATGTGTTCTTATATAGTCTTGCAACTTTATCGAAGTTTTTAATTAATTTGTCTAACTCCCCTGTATTGTCTGTGATAACAGTAGTGAACCCAGTATCCTGTATAATGTGTTTGGGATTTATTAACTCCCGAACTCTTTCTTCTTTTCCAACTTCAAAATAAATTTCTATATCCAACTTTATCGCCTCCTCTAAGCACCAGCCAAATTCAGATTAAAACAAGATTTAAAGAATAAACTCAAACAGAACCAACTGGTGTATTGCCCTAAAGCAATAACACAAACACCAGCATTTTGAGCAGAACACTAACGCTAAGAAAATCAAAAGAATTAATTTTTGTGTTATATAGGTTCTGCATTTTAATCAACATATTAATAATGATCAGACCGCCCATCTCTAATCATCGCGAACTCATCTATGATAAGCTGAAATCATCTCAATAAGATTAAGGGGAAAAATGTTTAAATTGTTTACTGTTTATTCAACGATTCACGTAGTTTCGGGCAATTGCCGGGCATAGGCTTATAAAGTTGTCGTTGAACCATAAGGTTATGACTCCTCTTTTGATATGGGATGTGGATAATACATTAATAGAAAATGGGCATTCTAAGATTATAGAAAAAGCGTATCAAGAAGCACTTACTGAGCAGGATATATTGCGTAATATTTTTGCTTTGTCACAGGGATTAGTGGGTTTATCTAAAGACACGTTGCACGAAAAATACCTTTCGAGAGTGACCAATATAACAGACATGTATGAACTGCCCTTGAAATACAATGGAGCTGTGCGTGTTGGTTTAATGACACATTTTCCGCATGATTTAAGAATGTATAAAGATAAAGGAATTTTATGTTATGTGCCTGAAATAGAGTATGATGACGCTGGTTTGTTTGTTGGCCTTGGTGGAGAAATAATGGAAAAGGGAAAAATCGGTTTGATAAAAGAGATGCAAACAGAATTGGATGTAACTCCTGAAGAGACCGCAATTGTCGGTGATGGTCTGTCGGAGGCGTTTGTAAAACAAAGTGGCGCTGCTAATTATTTTATTGCTTACAAACCTTCTGATTTTTTGGTTGGCGAACGAGCAGATGTTATATGTAATTCCGGAAAAGAAGTTGAAATTGCTATTAATCATTGGTTAAATTCTCTGCAATAAATGTTTAAAGTTATTTTTTAATTTCTTCATTATCAATTATTGGGTTAATAAAATGGAAATGAAATGTCCAGAAGGATGCAATCTTTGTTGTTACGCGGAAAAAGGGTATTTAAATGTGATTGTGCCTAATGGAGATCAGGAAAAAATTTTATTGGCACTAAGGTACATTAGACCCTGTGTTAAAATCAATAAGGAGGATATATTTATAGACCAAGTTTTTGGTGTTGATGCTATCTTAACTATGTTACGGACGGATAAAAACCGACCACGTGAAATAGATATCGGTGGGAAGACGCTGATTGGTTATCCCTGTGTTGCTTTAAATCCTGAATCAGGAAAATGCGATATTTATGATGATAAACCTCTGTTTTGTTCTTATTACGATTCTTCTGCACCCTGCTCGAATGTAAGAGGGTACAAATTTGTTTAACTTTTATTTATTATAAACAAACAATAATTATGAAAATTGCGTCACTAACGTTCCTGACTTTCAAAACAGAAAAGGGTGAAGTATTTTGAAAATTACAGTTTTACGATTGGGGCACAGATATGGAAGGGATGAGAGGATAACAACCCATTGTGGGCTGGTTGCAAGAGCTTTTTGGGCAGATGAGTTTATCCTGTCCGGCGACAAGGATACAGGCGTTCTGGAGAGTTTAAAAAAAGTTGTTGAAAGATGGGGCGGACTGTTTGAAGTGAATTACGAAAAAAACTGGAAAAAAGTTCTGAGGGATTTTAATGGAATCAAAGTTCATCTCACCATGTATGGTTTGCAAATTAATAAGAAAATAAATGAGATAAAAAAGCATAAAAAAGATTTTCTTGTTGTTATTGGTGGTGAAAAAGTTCCTGCTGAGGTTTATAGTCTAGTGGATTACAACATTGCTGTAGGAAACCAGCCGCATTCAGAAGTTGCAGCGCTTTCTGTTTTTCTGGACCGATTTTTTGAGGGGGAAGAACTGAGTAGAAAATTTGAGGATGCGAAAATCAGAATTGTGCCAAAAAAGAACGGAAAGGAAACAGTTTAAGTTTAATTACCTGAACATAGGGTTGTCTTTTTTTATGTTTTCTATATTTTTTATTAGGTTTTCTCTATCTTGTAGTGACATAGCTGTATTGTTATACATAAAAATTTAAATTTAACTAACACTCAACAAAGTTATGGTTGATAATAAAACAAAATTACTTCTTGAAAAGCAGCATTACAGAGTGGTCGGGAATCATTCAGCAGTTAAATTATGTTACTGGACCAAAAAGAGTCTGAGGGATGAAGGCATATGTTATAAGCAGAAATTTTATGGAATCTCCAGCCACAGGTGTATGCAGATGACGCCGTCTCTTGATTGTATGAACCGTTGTGTTTATTGCTGGAGGTATGTGGATAAAGATGACGGGAGTTTTTTCAAAGGAAAAATTGATGAACCGGAGAAAATTATTGAGGGTTGCATCGAAGCCCAGAGAAAACTGTTGACTGGGTTTAAGGGATTTGAAGGGACTAATATGGAAAAATGGAATGAAGCGCAAAATCCAAACCAGATTGCAATAAGTTTGACAGGAGAACCAACACTTTACCCTAAAATTTCTGAACTAATTGAATATTGTAAAAAGAAAAACATGACTACATTTCTGGTTACCAACGGCCAGTTGCCGGAAAGATTAAAGAACATTGAAGAGCCGGCACAGTTCTATCTGTCTCTTGATGCCCCCACAAAAGAGATTTATAAAAAAATAGACCGGCCCAGATTTAAAGATTATTGGGAGCGGATTCTGAAAACGATAGAATTAATGAAATCTTTTTCATGCAGGACTGTGATTAGGTTAACTTTGGTCAAGGG